>JAJQFB010000137.1 GCA_021201395.1 Clostridiales bacterium
TACAAAATATCTTTTGTCCCCTAAAAATTATGGTGTTAAATCTTAAAGACGGGTTAATAAACGCCATATCCATTTATTGCCATTTGACGTTCTGCCCTATGGCTTATTTGTAATGTGGATTTTTAATGATTTTCCTTATACTACTTAATTTCAAACTTATTCCTCCTGTATGTATTTTGGGAAACGATGATTAATTCGCCGAAGCAATCGAAAAATCCGCGATGAAGAGCTGATTAATCAGCGGTTCCTTAAATCCCTTATCGGTATTATATACCTTTTTTATTATAAAATCAACATAAAACAGCTGTTTTTTCTGTTCTGTTCATCAGATTTTTTTAAACGAATATTCTAAAAAAGAGAGAAGCCGACGCCTCTCAGATGAATTATCATCTGTTTTGCGTCAGCTCCTCAAATACAACTGAATACATTTTATTTGAAGTCAGCTACGTTGTCGATTGTTACGGTTGAAACACCTGTATCAACGACTTCGCCGCCGAGGTCTTCGCCTGAAGCAAGAGCTACAACAGCATCGATAGCGTCAATACCCATAACATCGGGATTCTGAGCCATGAATGCAAGAAGCTCGCCGCCCTCAACGTGAGCGATATTTGAATCGGACTTATCCCAGCCTACACAGTATACTGTAGACCCGCTGCTTGCCGCATCGGCTACGGCTGCGGCTGCTCCGTTTGTAGCGCCGTCGTTTGTTCCGTAAAGAGCTACAACACCGTTTACGATAAGTGTGTTGGCAAGCTCCTGAGCCTTAGAGTTGTCGCCGTCTGAATACTGACGTTCGCCGAGAGTGAAGTCTGTGCCTTCGAATACGGAAGCAAAGCCGTCGTAACGGTTCTGGCATGAGTCAACGCCTGCCTGTGCGTCTACGATACCGATTGTACCTTCTGTTACACCTGCGTCTGTTAATACTTGAAGCAGATATTCGCCTGCCTGAACGCCGCCGGCATAGTTGTCTGTTGCGAATGTTGCTGAGCCTTCAAGGCTTGCGGGGGAGTCAACATAGATAATCTTGATTCCTGCGTCTAAAGCTTCCTGAAGTGCATTGTTGCATGATGTTGCATCGTTGCAGGCAATGATTATGTACTCGCTGCCGTCTGCGATAGCTGTTTCGATTTTCTGAATCTGCTGAGCGTTGTCCTTTGTTTCGGGAGCAAGCCATGTCATTTCAATGTTGTTGCCCTCTGCGTTAAGCTCGGCAACTCTCTCCTCTGCGGCAGCCTCAAGACGTGTCCAGTGTACGTCCATCTGATCCATCGTAATAAGGGCTACCTTTGCGGAAATGCCTTCTCCGCTTGCTTCTGCGGCTTCGTCTGTCTCAGCGGCAGCTTCTGTGTCGGTATCGGCCGCTGTGTCGGTGTCTGAGCTTGAACCGCAGGCAGCCATCGTAAATACCATTGCCATTGAAAGTGTTAATGCTAATAGTTTCTTTTTCATTTTTGTAACCTCCTCATAATATGAAAGTATGTAATATTTTATGTTTAAGGGCGTCCTGCCTGAAAACCGTTGTAAAATCACCTGCAGTCTTATTTGCAGTTATTTTTTCTTTTTGAATTTTACTCCGCTGCGGCGCATTATGTCCAAAAGAACACAGGCCACAACGATACAGCCGATTATAATGTTTCTGAGAGCCGCCGGAACGTTTGCAAGCGTAAGTCCGTTTTGAAGTATGCCCCATACGGAAGCGCCGGCAATAACGCCTACCAAAAGACCCGTGCCGCCTAAGGTTGAAATTCCGCCGATAACGGCCGCCGCTACGCCGTACATCTCATAGCTTAAGCCTGCCTGCATAGAACCCATACCTGCCGCCGCCATAACTACCAGGCCTGCCACGCAGGAGCAGAAAGCGGAGATAAGATAAGCGATTGTTGTCGTCTTGAACACATCTACGCCCGAAAGACGGGCTGCGTCCACGTTGGAACCTATGGCGTAAATATGCCGCCCTGTTTTGGTATAGCTCATTATAAAGTTAAAGCAGAACCAAATTACAAGGGTAACAATTACGCCGTTGTAAATTACTCCTATTTTTCCGTAGCAGAATAAATTACGAATAGCCGTCGCCAAGGGAGCCGTTCCTATGTCGCCTGTGTTGTAGTTGCCGTTTACAATTTCCGCCAAACCTCGGCAGATTGTCATCGTTCCGAGGGTGCCTATAAAGGGCGGAAGCTTAAACTTACCTACAAGAATGCCATTTATAACGCCTATAGCCAAGCAGGCAGCTATGTCAACAATAAGAGCAACAATGGGGTTTACTCCGTTGCATATAAGAGTTGCCGAAATCATAGCGGACATACCTAAAACGGAGCCGATTGAAAGGTCGATGTTTCCGGTGATACATACTATGCCCTGGCCTATACCTACCAAAAGGTAGGGGCAAATTGACCTTGCAAGGGACATAAGGTTTGTCTTTGAGGCAAAGTTGGGGTTCATAACGGTAAATATAATCATAAGAACTATAACGCCGATATAAGCCGTCAGTACGGATTGTATACCCGGAATAGCCATTAGCTTTTGAAAGGGATTTTGTTTTTTCATATTATCCTCCTTTTTAAGATATACAGGGTTCTGTGTTACGATGCGTTAGCGCCGAACTGTGTAGCGTAGGTCATAATTTCCTCTTCCGAGGTGTGCCTCGGGTCTGCCTCGCCGGTTATCTTTCCGTTGCACATAACTATAATTCGGTCGGAAATTCCCATAACCTCAGGCATTTCCGAGGAGACTATAATTACTCCTATTCCTTTCTTTTTAAGGTCATTTATGATTTGGTAGATTTCAACCTTTGCCGCTACATCGATTCCTCTTGTAGGTTCATCGAATATAACCACTCTCGAATCTCTTGCCAGCCACTTCGCAACAACCACCTTTTGCTGATTGCCTCCCGAAAGGCTTCCGGCCTCTATTTCCGGGCCCGCCATTTTTATGGTAAGAGAATTTTTACCTCTTTCGATAATTGCGTTTTCGATTTTCTTATTTATTTTTCCTATAATATTGCAAATTGTGTCTAAGTTGGGAAGGGCAATATTGCTTCGGATAGAGAGCTTCGTACAAAGTCCCTCTTTCTTTCTGTCCTCCGGAGCAAGAACAACACCTTGACGGATAGCCTGACCGGGGCTGTTTATGGAAATCGGCTTGCCGTCTAATACTATTTCCCCTGTTTCTTTGGGATCTGCACCGAAAATAGCCCTCATGGTTTCCGTCCGCCCTGCGCCTACAAGGCCCGAGAAGCCCAAAACCTCGCCCTCGTATACGTCGAAGCTTACGTCTCTTACCATACGGCCTGCGTTTAAGTACTCAACCGTTAAAATCTTTTTGCCTCTGGGTACATCGTCTCTGGGGAACTGGTTCGTAATTTCACGGCCTACCATATTGGCTATAATCTGTTCCATTGTGAAATCCTCGAATCTGCCCTCTGTTATGTACTTTCCGTCACGCATTATTGTAACACTGTCCACTATGTGGTGAAGCTCCTGTAAGCGGTGGCTTATGTATACGATAGCTGTTCCCATGTTCTTAAGCTCATGGACAATTCTGAACATTTCCGTAATTTCCGCATTTGACAGGGAAGAGGAGGGTTCGTCCATAATAAGTATTTTGGCGTTTATAAGGAGGGCCTTTGCAATTTCAACCATCTGCTGACGGCCTACGGGAAGATCCCCTACCGTTGCATTGGGGTCAAGGTCGGTGATGCCTAATTTTGCAAGCTGCTCAGCGGCCTGACGGTTCATCTCTTTTGTGTCCAGTCTGCCGCCTTTAACAATTTCCCGTCCCAGAAACATATTGTTGGCCACGGTCAGATGCTGACACATATTCAGCTCCTGATGGATTATGGCAATTCCCAAATCCTGAGCCTGCTTTGTGTTAAGGTCTCCCTTGACTTCCTTTCCGAAAACCTCTATGTCGCCGGAATCTCTTGTGTACACGCCAGACAGAATCTTCATCAGGGTTGACTTTCCCGCTCCGTTTTCACCGAGCAGAGCCATAACCTCGCCGGGCTTAACATGGAGCTTAACATCGTCCAGTGCTTTTACACCGGGAAAGGTTTTGGTGATGTGTTCCATAGATACAGCATACTCACTCAATTTAATGACTCCTTTCTTAATTTATTTTTACTCTCAGCCGTTTGCATATTTATTTTGCCGACGGATATTCGTTGCAGAGCAGACGGTAGGGGGGTTCGTCCTCTTCTATTGTGGGGTAGCGCCCCAAAGGCTCGTAAAAACGGTTGTCCGTGTTGTCGTCGTTGCACATTGAAACCTCGCCTATCAAAACCTTAGTCGAGTCCTTAGGTATTACAAATTCGTGATAATAATAGGGGTAAAGCGATAAGCTCTCGCCGGGATGAAGCACTATTTCAGACCCTGCCGGAACATAGTAGTTGCGGCCGTCTCTTGAAATTTTAACGTCTGTGTCAAGAAGCTTTCCCTCGTCCTCTCTGTCTGCGTTCCAAAGACGGAAAACAACGTCTCCGCCACCTCTGTTTATAATGTCCTCCATTTTGTTCCAGTGGAAATGGTTGGGAGATACCTGGCCGGGATAGAGAAGCATTATCTTTTCCGCATATGTTTTTGTGTATTTGGGGTTATTGGCATTTCCGTTCCTTATGGTGATAAGGGAAAGTCCCTTTGTTTCAAAATTCCCCTCGCCGTAGTCGGTAATGTCCCAGCCTAAGGCATTATCACGGATTTCATCGTATTCGTGTCCCTTTTCAGCCCATTCCTCCGGTGTAAAGCTTAAAAAAGGAGGAATGGCAAAGCGGTATTCCTTAAGCATTGCCTCAAAATCCTTTATAACGGCATTAATTTCCGATCTTTTCATTTCCTAATCTCCTTTCATATTTTATTTTTTGTTTTATTGTTTTTTATTCACCCTCGGCAAGCCTGCGGCTGTTTTCCTCCTCGGCTGCCTTAAGCTCCTCCGCTCCTTTCAGAACGGTAAATTTCAATATGTTTGTTTCCTTTTCAAAGGGTGCCAGACGGTGAATATCTCCTCTTTCTGAATGGTAAGGGCGGCCGTAAACCGAGGAATTTGAGGGCTCTAAGCCAAGAACATAGTCCCCTGAGGCCGTAGACTTCCACTCCATAAGCCTCGGAAGATATTTTGCACTGTATGTGATTTTAAGCCCCAGCTCAAGTCTGCGGTTTAAAACACAGAGTGAAACATTTCCGTCCTTTCCGATTACGGGTTCGTGTATAAAAACATATTCCGGCTTGTTGTCCTTAGGGGCGTCCATACGGTTCCACCGGGCTTCCTTTCCCTTTGAGGCTTCGTCTCTGGGGGTTACCTTTCTTGTGGGTATTAATATTTCCGTTCCCTCGTCCAAAAGAGGATAGCCTATATTTATGTGATACAATATCATAAGAGGCTCCGGCCTGTAGGCCTGATTTTCGATTTCGTCCCTTACGGTTATGGTTTTTTCGCCGTATTTTGTTTCAACGGTGCGTCTTAAAACCATATTCTCCCCGAAAAGCTCCGCCTCTCTCATCTCGCCGCTGACACGGAGGATATAGTCCTCTCCCTCCCATAGGGCGTCGGAGCTTATATGCTCCGCAGGGGTTGTGCGGATTCGTCCGTGCATAGGGTGGTCCTTGCCGCCGTCTGTACAGGGGGCGCATATATTTTCAAGGCCTGCGGTAAAAAACAGACCGCCCATTATGCTCCTTAAGGCTTCCTCGCCGTTTGTGTCGTAGTGGTTCCGCCCCTGAAGCCCCGGCTTTGAGAGAAAGCTCATATTTATACCCTCATAGGAAAGCTCTCCCACGTCTAAGCACTTGTCCGCCAAAACCTGAAAGCTTAAGGCTCCGTTCTTAATATTAAAAGCTTTCATTCCCTCGCTTCTCCCCTCATCGTATGTAAAGGGACGCACATATGCAAGCTGCTGCATACTTCCGACTTTTTTTAAAAGTTCTCTTTTATCCATAGCCTTACTCCAAATTGGCGTGGTATTGCCAAAGCTTTTTCATATCCAATTTTTTTTGTTCTATTATCATTTTTGCAAGTATGTCTCCCATAAGCAAAAGGGTCTGTTCAAACAGGGTTGTCATAGGCTGACAGGAGTCTATTTCGTCCTCAAGGTAATTCTTCGTCCTAACGGGAACCCTTACCATAAAGTCGCAGATGTCCTTCATTTTGCTGTTGGGGTTGGAACCTATATGTACAATTCGGCAGTTGGGTACGGCCTGTCTTGCTTTTACGGCAATATTCAACGGGAAAATCGAACCGCCGGAGCCGGAACCCACAATCAGCAAATCTTTCTCTGTAAAACAGGGTTCCGTAATTTCTCCCACATAGTGGGTTTTTACGCCCAAATGGGCAAATCTTTTACAAACCGACTGCAAAGAAAGAAGCACTCTTCCCACACCTATAAAAAACACCTGATCCGCCTTTAAAATCTCATCGGCAAGTTTTTCGAGAGCCGCTGTGTCGATACTTCCCAAGGTGATTTCAAGCTCTTTAAGCACCGAAGAACAGGTTTCCTTATAAAGACCGTCAAAATTTTCACACATATCGAAGCCCTCCCGTTATGTATTTTCTAAGCTCATTCATTTCCCCGAGACTTTCTTCCATTCTGTCTCTTCTTATGCAGGTGCTGCCCAGTACAAACTGATCGGCTATGCCTGCGCCGTAGTCCCTGACATTTTCGGGAGAGATACGCCCGTCAAGGGAAATTTTGGTGTTCAATCCCTGTTTGTCTATCATCCTCCGCAAATCTCTTATTTTTCTGTCTGCGTAGGAGGTCTGTTTTTCACCCTTTACAAAGGCATACCCCGGGTTTATAAGCATAAGCAGAACAGTATCGCATTTTTCAATTACATATTCTATGGTTGAAAGAGGGGTAGAGGGCTTGAGAGCCACCCCTGCCCGAACGCCTTTTTCGTGAATGCGGTTCAGCATACCGTCTATATGGGGCTGGGTTTCGGCGTGGAAAACAATCTGCTGAACGCCTATGTCCAAAAGCTCATTTACAAAATAGTCCTGTTCCGTTACCATAACGTGACAGTCAAAGGCCAAATCCGTTTTTGCTCTGAGCTGTCTTACGGTATCAAGGCCTAAGGGCATACTGGGGCTGAAATGGCCGTCAAGTATGTCTACATGAAGCATTTCAATGCCGTTTTTTTCCAAAAGCCTGACCTGACTTTCAAGATTGCACATATCCAAGGTTATAAGGGACACCGTATACATACAGGGCTTTTCCCAAATATTATCCATATGCCGCTCACTCCTCAAAATGATTTTATTTATTGCATATTGTATATTGTTTAAAGATGTTTTTCTATATCGGCTCTGAAAGGCAGGGATTCTATAACTCCCTTGTTTTGTACGCAGAGCCAGCCGGCCACGTTTCCGTAGTTTACGGCCTTTAAAAGAATTTCTTCGGTAATATCCTCTGTTTTGTTTACTCCGCAAATACGCAGGCAGGAGAGGAAACCGCCCCAGAAAGCGTCTCCGGCTCCGGTAGCATCTACACAGACGGCTTTTCTTCCGGGCACCTTGATAACTTTCCCCTTAAAGAAGCACTGAGCCCCGTCGCCGCCTAAGGTTTCCGCTATAACCGTAAGCCCGTATTTTTCCATAAGCTTCGGCAAGCCTTCTTCGCCGCCCATCATTTCAACCTCCTCCTCGGAGATTTTCAAAATATCTATATAAGGAAGGCACTCAAACACTTTTTTTGCACAGGCTTCCTTATCGTAATTCCACATTATGTCACGGTAGTTTACGTCAAAGCTTACTATTTTGCCCTTTTCCTTTCCCAAACGCAAGGCCTTTATTGTAGCCTCGGCAGAGGGAGAAGCGGAAAGAGAGCAGGAGCCGGCGTGAATTACGGCGGAATTTTCAATATCCTCCTCTTTTACGTCGTTCTCACTTAAAAACATATCCGCTCCGGGCTTTCTGGCAAAGGTAAAGCTTCTGTCGCCGTCCTCTGCAAGAGTTACAAAAGCCAGAGTTGTAACCGCTTCTTTGCACAGCTTGGGGTTTAAAGTACGAACGTTATATTTTTTAAGGGTATCCATAAGAAAATGACCGAAGTCGTCGTCCCCTACGGAACAGTTCATACCTGCCTCAAGACCGTTTTTTGCTGCGGCAAAGGCCACATTAGCCGGGGCACCCCCCGCCTTGCGTATATAGCTTGCCGATTCGCTTCCCGGAATAAAATCAATAACCATCTCGCCTATGCTGTATAAATCCATAATATATCACCCACTTTAGTAAATTCAATTTATCATATCTCATTTCTATAATAATAACACACAGTTCCCTGTTTGTAAACTCAATTTACTTTCTGTTATATTAACAGAAGTTCCGCAGGGCTTCGGCCAAAGAAAAATGTCTGTTTCAAATAAAAAAGGCCGTCCGATGACAGCCTGTATATTTTTATTAGTTATCAAATAAAAGCTCACCCTCAAATACGGGAGTTAAAGCGTTGCAGGCCGCCCCCATAAGAGGCGAATCCTGACGGTAATAGGCTTTTTTAACCACAACGGGCTTTGTCCATTTGGTGAACTTTTGTTTATTTACCTTGTCCTCCAAAAGCCTGAGATATTTGTCGTTCCAGTAAACAAAATCGTTTGCAAGCAAAATAAGCTCGCTGTTCAGTATGTTAATCGTACTGACTATAGCTGTCGCTAATTTTTCAACGGCATCATTAAATATTTCTTCCACTCCCGGGTCGTCCAAAATATTGCTGTAGGCTTCATATGTATAATATTTTCCCGTTTTTTCATAGAGCCGTCTTAAAATTTCAGGCGTATTCAGGTAGGTTTCCAAACAGCCTCTGCTGCCGCAGACACAGAGCTTTCCGGCATAGTCTACGCTTACGTGACCCATTTCGGGAGAAAATCCCTGCCCGTTGCAGTACAAATGGTCGGAGCCTAAAATTCCGCAGCCGACACCCCCCCTGGTTTGCCCCTACAAGAAGTATATCCTGATAGCCCCGTCCGTTTCCGAAAAGACTTTCCACACTGACAGCGCTTTGGTTGTCATGGTCAAAGAAAACCGGAAGCTTATACCTTTCCGACACAATACTTACTATTTCCACGTTCTCAATGCCGTAGAAATAGAAAGGCTTTAAAATTATTCCCTGACGGACGTTTACGGGGCCGATGGAGGCAAGGCCTATGGCAAGAACATTTGACTCCTTATATATAAGAGTATCGATAAGCCGATACACTCCCCTTATAAGCTTTTCCTTATCCATACTTACCTCATAGTCATATCTTTCCCTGTCAAGCACTTTCATATCCAGACTGCAAAGAACCGCCTCACAGTAGTTTCTCATTATAACAAGGCCTATAAGCTTGGGGGCTTTAGGAGAGATTATAAGCTTTATGGGGTTTCGCCCCGAGTCGCCGGTTTTAACGGCAACCCCCTCCGCCAAAAGTTCTCTCTTAAGCATCTCCCCGACAATATTTGAAATTGTCATCTTGCTTAAGCCCGTCTTTTCCACAAGCTCGATTCTGCTGAAGCACTGAGCCGTAGCTATCATCTTAAGCGCAAGTCCTCTGTTCGTCTTTTTATAATCGTTTCTGTTTTTTCCGGCTTTCTCTTTCATATAATTCACTTCCACCCTAAAATTATTTTGCATATAAATCAAAAAACACCGTTTTATTACCGTTTATTTTCGATGAACAATATATAAGGCCGCTTTTTTTGATTTTAATATACTTAAATCCTTGATTTAAACATAATTTTACCATATAAATGAATATAATTTACTAATACATTATAGCACATTTTACGCAGGCTTGTAAACACTAAATTGATAAAAAATTATATAAAGTTGTTTTTTGAATTAATTTTGAATTGGTAAAGTGTAATACTGCGTGCAGTTTTTACAGAAGCGGAAACGGATGTTTGACAGTTGAATATTAGGAAAATTAGTGCAAAGCCTTGAAAAAGGCTAATTTTTTTGTCAAATTTTCAAATTGGCCATTGCGTAATTGCGTAATTTTTGGTATAATAGAATATATAGCTAAACGGAGGGCTGAAAATGAGGTTATCAATTACAAGAACGAAAACGGCAAGCACCTATTATGTGATAAGGTCAATCAGAAAAGATGGCAAGCGGTCATCGGAGGTTGTTGAAAAACTCGGCACCGATAAGCGGATTATAGAACAATACGGCTGCAGCGATGCAGAAAAATGGGCAAGGAATTATGTTGAAGAATTGAACCGGCAGGAAAAGGATAAAAATCATAAAGTACTTGTTCCGCTTTTTACAGATATTGTAATCCCTCAGAGTGAACAAAATTCTTATAATGTGGGATGTTTGTTTTTACAGAAGCTGTATTATCAGCTTAATCTGCCGAAAATATGTGAGAAGATTTCAAAAAAGCATTCTTTTTCATATAATCTGAATTCGATTTTATCAAGGCTTGTTTACGGAAGACTTCTCTATCCATCGTCAAAGCTGTCCTGCTTTGAGTTTTCTAAACGGTTGTATGAACAGCCTGATTTTGATCTTCATCAGATTTACAGGGCACTTTCTGTTATCGCTCAAGATTTTGACTTTATACAGGCTGAGCTTTACAAGAATTCGACAAAAATTGTAAAAAGAAAAACAGGGATTCTTTACTATGACTGCACAAATTATTTTTTTGAAACGGAAATTGAAGCCGGAATCAAAAAGTACGGAGCAAGCAAAGAACACAGACCCAATCCCTTAGTGCAGATGGGATTGTTCATGGATAGATCCGGTTTGCCATTAGCTTTTTGTATAAATGAAGGGAATAAAAATGAACAGCTTACCTTGAAGCCTTTGGAGAAAAAGATTATCAGTGATTTTGGACTTTCTAAGTTTGTTGTATGCACAGATGTCGAACTTTCATCAGCAGCAAACAAGAAGTTCAACAATCTTGGCGAAAGATACTTTATAACAACTCAGTCTTTAAAAAAGATGAGCAAGGAATTAAAAAATTGGGCACTTTCGCCGAATATGTGGCAGCTTGAAGGCGGCAGCCGCTTCTATAATATAGATGAAATCGAAAATTCTCCCGAAAACAGAAAAAAATATTTTATAAACAGCGTTATATTGAGGGTTATGATGAAGAACACGATACACCATTCAATCAAACCCTGATAGTTACATTTTCTCTGAAATATAAAAATTATCAGGCTAAAATAAGGGCACAGCAAATAGAAAGAGCCGAAAAAACTCTTAAAAACCCAAGCAAAATTGAAAAGAAAGGACAAAATGATTTTAAACGATTGATAAAGAGAACAGTTATTCAAAGTGATGACAAAAAAACAAAAAAGAAGAAGCAGTTTTCCTACTCTTTAAATCAAGACGTTATTGATGAAGAGTCAAGGTACGATGGCTTCTATGCTGTCAGCACCAACCTTGATGACGACCCGGCGGACATTGTGAGAATTAACCACAATCGGTGGGAAATTGAAAAATCTTTTAGAATTATGAAATCAGAATTTAAAGCAAGACCGGTTTTTCTAAAACGTGATGACCGTATAAAAGCCCATTTTATGACTTGCTTTATAACTTTATTGATTTACCGATTGCTTGAAAATCAACTGAATAATGTCTACACCTGCCAAGAAATAATCTCAACCTTGCGAAATATGAACCTGACAAAAGTCGGAAATGAAGGCTTTATTCCTGCATATACACGTACATCCCTTACCGACAGTCTCCATACCATCAGTGGTTTCCGCACTGACTACCAACTATCAACCAAGAAAAACATGCAGTCAATAATATCCAAATCCAAAAAGTAACTCAAAGCTGCAATCGAAAAATACATTTACTATTACAATAATAACCGTTACCAAGAAAAGTTAGGCTGCTTATCACCAATCGAATATCATAATTTGAAACCGGCTTAAGAAAAAATATAGCGCACCGTAATCCGATGTACTATACATAATTCTTTTGTTATTTGCTCTGTCTACTTGACAGGGGTGGGTTCAGTAAAGCCGTTTCGGCCATTCCTTTTAAATTTTTTAAATTACTTAAGTTTTGATTTTATAAAGTCCTCTATTTCTTCCCTTTCTATACAGGTGTTGTGAAGAACAGGGCGTTTTTCAATGTCTTTAATAGGCGTGGGAACGGAGGCCTTGCTGACCTCGGAAAGCTTCCTTACTGCCTCAAAGGGGTCGATTCCCACATATTTTTCGTCAATGGCCGCCAAAACGTCCTTGGCAAACTTAAAGGGGCTTGCGGTTGAAACAACAACCGTCGGTGTTTCGTCTCCTGTTTCTGCCTTATATTTCTTATAGGAATTGTAGGCTACCGCCGTATGGGTGTCTAAAACATAGCCCTCTTTTTCAAATACTTCTTTTATAATTCCAAAGGTTTCGGCCTCGGTGCTGTATTCGCCTATGAAGCTTTTATCTTTAGCCGAAAAACTGTAGCTCCCCTGCCCTGTAAGCTGTTTCATTTTACCGCTTACGGTTTCGGCATCGCTTAAGTGATAGAGAAGCCTTTCAAGGTTAGAGGAAATCAAAATATCCATAGAGGGAGAAGAAGTCAGTATAAACTCTCTGTCGGCGTTATATTCCCCTGTGTTGAAGAAATCGTATAAAACCTTGTTTTCATTGGAAGCGCAAATAAGCTTATCAACGGGCAGACCCATATTTTTAGCGTAATATCCGGCCAAAATATTTCCGAAATTCCCCGTAGGAACCACAAAGTTTATATTTTCGCCCATATTAACCCTGCCTGCTTTAACCATTTGGGCATAGGCGTAGAAATAGTACACAATCTGGGGCGCAAGTCTGCCTATGTTAATGGAGTTGGCGGAGGAAAAAACATAGCCTTTTTCCGCAAGCTCCTCCTTGAGAGCCTTATCCGTAAAGGCTTTCTTAACGGCAGTCTGGCAGTCGTCAAAATTGCCGTGTATGCCGGCTACGCAGGTGTTTTTGCCCTCCTGGGTTACCATCTGCTTCCTCTGAACGTCGGAAACACCGTCCTGAGGGAAGAAAACTATAATTCCCGTTCCCTCAACGTCCGCAAAGCCCTCAAGAGCCGCTTTGCCCGTGTCGCCGCTTGTAGCCGTAAGAATTACAATCTGTCTGTCCTCTCCGTTTTTCCTTGCGGAGGTTTTGAGAAGATAGGGCAGAATCGACAGAGCCATATCCTTAAAGGCTATTGTCTTGCCGTGGAAAAGCTCCAAAACACCGCAGTCTGTCGTTTCCCTTAAGGGGGCTATAAGGGGAGTGTCGAATTTTTCGTCATACGCCCCGTTAATGCAGGCCTTAAGCTCCTCTTCCGTAAAATCATCAAGAACAATCCTTAAAACCCTGTAGGCCAGAGCCTTATAGTCCATATTTAAAATTTCGCTAAGCTCAAAATCGATTTTGGGAACAGCTTCGGGAACATAAAGCCCTCCGTCGTCGGCTATTCCCTTTAAAATTGCCTGAGAAGCCGTAATATAGTTTTTGTCCCCTCTTGTACTTTTGTAAAGTAAAGCCATTTTAATATGCCTCCGTTAAAATTTTTATCAACCGTTTATATAAATACTCTTTGTTTCCGCTTCATAGCTAACCTCGCAGCCCAAAGCTTCGGAAACAAACCTTAAGGGAACCATAGTAGAGCCCTCAACTATAACGGGAGCCTTGGCAAGCTCAGAAGCTTCTCCGTTTATATAGGCCGTTGTGCTGTCTATTGTAAGAACAATATTCGTTCCGTCCTTTGAAGCGTCAATGGTTCTTAAGGCTCCGTCCCACAGAACCTCGGCTCTCAGAGCCTCAAATATAGCTCTCATAGGCACCATCGTTGTTCCGTCCTCTATGTAAGGCTCCTGAGGGAAAGAAAGGGCTTCGCCGTTTAGGTAAATTCCTATGGTCTGTGAAGCCTGAGCCGTCTGTTCCTGCTGAGACTGTGAAGAGGAAATAAGACTATAGGCTGCCCCGGTGTTTTCCATAGAGCTTAAGGTAACGCTTCCGCTTGAATCGCTTGACCTGCCGGTTGTGTCCATACTGCTGCGGTTAAAATCAGAGGTTTCCGTTTCCTCCATCTTTAAATTAACCGAGCCGTTGTTTATAACAAGAGTACCCTTTCCCGAATTAAACCACGAATCCGTCCATGTAAATTCCGCCGTATTTCCGTTTAAGGGGGCGGTTATGTCCTCTGTGGTATAAAAATAGTTAAAATTATAGCCTATATATTCCACAAAAAATGTAACATTGCCATCGGAAATTTCTTTTATCGTTAAATAATATTCCAGCCCGGTTGTGGTTTCGTCAAAATCACAGGTAAAAACCTCCACAGTCTCATCTTCGGCAAAAACAAGACTTTGAGAGGATAAAAGCATAGTTCCCGCAAGTAAAAAAGATAAAAATTTTTTCATAATTAAATTCCTTTCGTAAATAAATCACCGTAAATAATCTTCAAAATAGGTAAAGGTATAGCCGTCACCTATTATTTTGTCTGTCATCGTGGGCAATGCCCAATAGGGTGTGTAATACCAGTTTCTGACGCCCCAGGGGGTGGTGTCTATTTCTATTTTTTCAAAGTCTATGCTGGGGTGGAAGAAAAGCCCCACAACACAGCCCTTGTCCTCGCATTCCCGAATCCTCTCAAGCATATCCTCAAGCTCGTAAATATTTTTTAGATAATAGGCCGGAAGCGGAACATAGGTAACTGTATGGCCGTCGGAAGCCGTTTTTGTTGTCACCTTTTCAGACTTAACAAAGCTGCCCTTACCCTGAAAAATAACGGAATAGACCTCCTCCGCCATCTTAAGGTCTGAAACGGTTGCTCCGTAGTGGGGAAATTCCCACATTGTGTTGTCATACCCCAAAAGCTCTGCGTTGTCTTTTGCCATAAGGAGCCTTTCCGCCCTTTCCTCTCTCGAAAGGGTGGAGGTATAGCCAAACTCAAAGCCGTCCGCCGTATAATAATCGTCAAACTGGTGTGTATAGCCGTGAATTATTATTTTGCCGCCCTTGTCGGTAAGATAATCGAGGGTGTAAATAAAATCCGCCGTGTAGGTGTTCGTCATTTTGGTCAGGTCAACGTCTATCCCCTCGCCGGGGTTTACATACCTGAAAATAGCCGCAATGTAAAATTTCTGCTCCCGTCTTTCAAGATATTCCCCCACGGCACGAAGCTTTTCAAGACCCTCGTCTGTATATCTGGGGCTTTCGCAATAGCCGTCGGGGGTTATATCCTCAATTCTGAGAAGAGTCGGCAAACTGTCATCGGTTTTAACAAGAGACGGAACGTCGGATAAATCCGTTTTTCGGTAGTATATAGAAACACTGTCATTTTTACTGTCAAAAACCGCCGCAAGACCCATACCCTTTACTATTTTGTAAAATGAAATAAAACACCTGCCCTCTATTTCAAGAAAATAGGGGTTTATTTCTTCCTCGCCGTAGCCCGAAAATATAAAGTTATTGAAAATAACTCCGTATTCCTCTGCGTTATCACTCATAAGGGAAACAAGCCTGTCATAGGTCTCCTCAAAGGGAACATAAAGCCTGCCGCCGTAGAAATAGGTGTTTACGTTAAGAGGCTCATCTGTAAAATAAACCTCTGTGGGAGCCTTTTCGGCCTTAAACAGATAAGCCTCCCCCTGCTCTCTGTTTAAGCCTACGGCCTCCGAAGTATAAGCCAAGCCCACAGCCTTAAGCCCTGCCTGTACTTCAAAATAAGAGTACAGCAGAAATATACATACAGCCACCGCAGCCGTCGGCAGGGCAATCAGCAGAATTTTAATTAGTTTCCTTTTATTCATTATATACCCCAAAGGCTCTGAATCTCTTATATCTGTTTTCCGCTATTTCCTCGGGAGAATAAGACATAAGCAGGGGGAGCTCCTCTTTAAGGGAGTGTTTTATAAGATTTGCCGTAAACTCGAAGTCCTCTCCGGCTCCTCCGGGAACCTCGTCTATAACCTTTTCTATTATGCCTAAATCGTAAAGGTCTTTAGCCGTTATTTTCATAATATCGGCGGCCTCCTCGGCTCTTGAACCGTCTTTCCATAATATGGACGCAAAGCCCTCAGGGGAAAGTATGGCGTAAATTGAATTTTCCAACATCCATACCCTGTCCGCAGTAGCAAGGGCAATGGCGCCGCCGCTGCCTCCCTCGCCTATTATAATTGAAATAATAGGTGTTTTAAGCTTTGAAAGCTCATAGAGGTTTCTGGCTATAGCCTCTCCCTGGCCTCTTTCCTCGGCTCCTACTCCGGGGTAGGCTCCCGATGTGTTTACAAAACAGATAACAGGGCGGTGAAATTTTTCGGCCTGCTTCATAAGCCTTAAGGCCTTTCTGTAGCCCTCGGGGTGTGCCTGACCGAAGTTTCTTTCCATATTTTCTTTTAAATCCTTGCCCTTTTGAATACCTATAACCGTAACGGGAATATCGTTAAACCATGCAAGCCCCCCTACTACGGCCTTGTCATCGGCAAAAAGCCTGTCGCCGTGAAGCTCCAAAAAGCCCGTAAAACAGTGGTTTATATAGTCAAGAGCAGTCGGTCTTGTTGTAAGACGGGCTATTTTTACTTTATCATATGCTTTCACTGCTCTTTACCTCCTTTGTTATAGCTGTTATAGTGTAATTTAATAATTTCCGCAAGCCTCTTAGGCATATCCTCTCTTTTGACAATCATATCCGCAAAGCCGTGGGCAAGCTGAAATTCCGCTGTCTGGAAGTCGTCAGGAAGCTTCTGTTTGATTGTTCCCTCTATGACTCTTCTTCCGGCGAAGCCTATAAGAGCCTTAGGCTCTGCAAGGATAATATCCCCAAGCATAGCAAAGGAAGCGGAAACGCCCCCTGTTGTCGGGTCTGTCAGGACGGATATGTAGAGCTGTCCTGCGTCGGAAAGCTTTGCCGCAGCAGCAGAAGTCTTAGCCATCTGCATAAGGGAAACTATACCCTCCTGCATTCTTGCTCCCCCCGAAGCCGCAAAAATAATAACGGGAAGCTTATTCTCCGCTCCGTATTCAAAAACTCTGGCAAGTTTCTCCCCTACAACGGAGCCCATAGAAGCCATTATAAATGAAGAATCCATTGCCCCTATTACACAGTCACAGCCCCCTATTTTGGCTCTGCCTGTTATAACGGCGTCCTTAATTCCCGTTTTTTTCTGCATAGCCGCAATTTTTTCCTCGTATTCGGGAAAATTAAGGGGGTTTGCCGCCGTCATATTTGCGTCAAACTCTGTGAAGCTGCCTTTGTCAACGGTTATATAGATTCTTTCCCTTGCGCCGATTCTGAAATATCTTCCGCACTTTGGACAGATTTTGTACCTGCCCGCTTCTGTTTTTGATACTTCCGTTCCGCACTTTTTGCATTTAACCTTTATCTCCGAAGCCTTTTCGGCCTCAAAGGCAGACTTCTCCGGCTCTTTAGGTGAGGTAACGGCCTTTTTTATTACAATTTCGTCTTTCTTTTTTAATATTCTTTTTACCAAAGGTGTATATTTAGATTTACCGAATAAAGCCACCTTAATTTTCTCCTTTCTATGCAATAATGAAGGTAAGTTCCCCCTCTGCAACCTTCTTATCTCCCACATATGCAACGGCCTTTCCTACGCCGGCTATTTTCTTAAGTTTTATAATCTCCATCTCTAATCTGAGCTGGTCTCCCGGGACTACCTGGCCTCTGAATTTACACTTGTCTATTGCCCCGAAAAGAGGAGTTTTTCCCTTATATTCGGGCATAGAGAGAATGGCCACGGCTCCTGCCTGGGCAAGAGCTTCCATTATAAGAACGCCGGGCATAACAGGTCTGCCGGGGAAGTGTCCCTGAAAAAAGGCCTCATTCATAGTTACGTTTTTAATCGCCACAACCTTTTTGCCCTCTTCTATCTCCAAAACCCTGTCAATAAGAAGCATAGGGTATCTGTGGGGGAGTGTTGCCATAATTTCATTTATATCCATCATTTTAATTATTCCTCCCACTTCTTTATACAGATAACGCCGTTGTGGCCGCCGAAGCCCAAAGTATTTGAAATAGCATATTTAATATCTCTTTCTTTGCCCTTGTTTACGGTGTAGTCAAGGTCAAGGTCCGGGTCGGGGGTTGTATAGCCTATTGTAGGAGGAACAAAGCCGTTTTTAACCGCAAGGGTTGTGGCTATGGCCTCTATTGCTCCCGTTGCACCCAAAAGATGGCCTGTCATAGACTTTGTAGAGCTTATTGAAATATCATAGGCCTTACCTCCGAAAAGGTCTTTAATCGCCCTTGTTTCCATTTTATCGTTTAAAGCCGTAGAGGTTCCGTGGGCGTTTATATAGTCAACGGTTTCAACTCCTGCTTCTTCTATAGCCGCCTTCATAGCAAGCCTTGCGCCTTCGCCGTCCTCTCTGGGGGCGGTAATGTGGTAGGCGTCGTCTGTTGCGCCGTAGCCCACAACCTCGCCGTAAATTTTGGCACCTCTTGCTTTAGCGTGTTCAAGCTCTTCAAGAAGCAGAACCCCTGCACCCTCGCCCATAACGAAGCCGCTTCTGTTTAAATCAAAGGGGGTTGAGGCCTTTAAAGGATCCTCGCTGCCTGTTAGGGTTCTGGCCGCACAAAAGCCCGCTACCCCTATTCTTGTAACGGGAGCATCTGCACCTCCGGCCAAAATCATATCGGAATAGCCGTGTTTAATATTCCTGAAAGCCTCACCTACGGCGTGGGTGGAAGTAGCACAGGCCGTAACTATACAGGTGCAGATTCCCTTTGCCCCTACCTGAATAGCCACGTTTCCTGCGGCCATATTTGTAATTGCCATAGGGATAAAGAAAGGACTTACCTTTCTTGCACCGCCTGTGTGCATCTTTATAACAGTCTCCTCTATGGTGGCAAGACCGCCTATGCCGGAGCCTATTATAACACCGAAACGCTCGGCATTTTCCTTTGATGTGTCAACACCGGAGTCTTTCATACACTCGTCGGCTGCAACTATAGCATACTGACAGAAATTGTCAAGTCTTTTCTGTTCCTTTTTGCCTATAACTCCGTCTGCATTAAAATCCTTAACCTGTCCGGCCACTTTGGCCTTAAGGTCTGATGTGTCAAATTTATCTATAAGGCTTATGCCGCATTTTCCGCTTTTAAGCCCCTCCCAAAAATCGGGAACATTATTTCCCAAAGGGGTAACGGCGCCAAGCCCTGTTATAACTACTCTCTTAGCCATTTAAATTCCTCCTTAAGAATTACTGCATTACCATACCACCGTCGCAGTTTACAACCTGACCGGTTATATAGTCGTTCTCGGCGAAAAATACGGCTACTTTGGCCACGTCCTCAGGCAAACCCTGTCTGCCCAGAGGTATCTGTGCAAGCATAGCGTTCTTAACGTCCTCGTTTAAAACGTCCGTCATAGGTGTTTTAATGAAGCCCGGGGCTATAGCATTGCAGGTTATTCCTCTTTGGCCCAACTCTCTTGCGGCGGACTTTGTTACGCCCAAAACTCCGGCCTTGCTGGCGGAATAGTTAAGCTGGCCTACGTTTCCCATTAAGCCTACAACGGAGCTTAAATTTACAATGGCTCCTCTTCTCTGCTTAAGCATAACCTTTGAAGCGTGCTTTGTCATATTAAAGGTACCCTTAAGATTAATTCTTATAACATCGTCGAAGTCCTTTTCTTTCATACGCAGAAGCAGACCGTCTCTGGTTATGCCTGCATTGTTTACCAAAACGTCAACCGTGCCGAATTTTTCCTTTGCACCCTTAACAAGCCCCTCGGCCTGTTCAAAGTCGCTTATGTCGGCAACAATGCCTATACAGTCCACACCGAAGCCCTTTATTTCCTCTATTGTTTCATCGGGTATCTTAATGTCGTTTATAACTATATTTGCTCCCTTTGCGGCAAAAGCCTTTGCTATGGCGAAGCCTATGCCCCTCGATGAGCCCGTAACAATAACGGTTTTTCCCTTTAAGTCCATAAATTATAATCCTCCCAGTGCTTTATCCAATGTTTTTAAGTCCTCTATATTAACCGCCTTAACCTGTCTCGAAACCTTTTTAACAAAGGAGGTCAGTGTCTTTCCGGGACCCATTTCTATAAATGTATCTACCCCTGAGTCAATAAGATTTCCGACAGTCTGCTCCCACTTAACGGAGCTCATAACCTGTTTGGTGAGAGTGGGAATAACGTCCTCCCTGCCCTTGTAGGCCTCCGCCGTAAGGTTAGAAATAACGGGTATTTTAAAATCATTTATGGCAATATTTTGAAGCTCTGCGTTAAGCCTGTCGGAGGCCGGCTTTAAAAGAGGCGTGTGGAAAGGCCCCGAAACGTTAAGCCTTACAACCCTTTTTGCCCCTGCCTCTGTTAAAAGAGGCTCGGCCTTTGCTACCTCCTCGGCGAAGCCAGCTATGGCAATCTGACCGGGGCAGTTATAGTTTGCAATAAAGACCCTTTCAGGGTTTACACTGTTAAGAGCAGCCTGAATTTTTTCGGCTTCAAGGTTTATAACCGCACTCATTGCTCCCACTCCCACGGGAACGGCCTCGGTCATAAAACGGCCTCTTTTTCTTACAAGAACAACAGCTTCTTCAAAGCTTAAAACCCCTGCCGCAACAAGGGCGGAATATTCTCCCAGGCTTAAGCCTGCGGCGTAGTCCGCCTTAAAGCCCTTTTCCTCCATAAGCCTTAAAACAGCAACGCTCATTGTCAAAATAGCCGGCTGTGTGTATTCCGTTTCGTTAAGTCTGTTATCATCTTCAAAGCAGATTTTTGAAATTTCAAAGCCTAAGGCCTCATCCGCCTTATCAAAAACCTCTTTGCAAACAGGGAAGCTGTCGTAAAGCTCCTTGCCCATGCCGTTTTGCTGGGCGCCCTGTCCGCTGAATATAAATGCTGTAGCCATATAAAAATCTCCTAATTATTTATTATTTAATGTAAGCCGCTCTTCTGAATCGGTCAACCGCAAGGTTATAGCAGAGGGAGCGACCTCTCCACCGCCGTAGCATAATAATGCAGCACATAAGCGTAAATTTACGCTGTTGCTGCCGCAGTAATATCAGCTTCCGACGGCGGTCCCCCTCCCCTTAACGAAGGGGAGGCTTAAGTTTGTTGTTATTTTAATATTGCCTCAATTTTGTCAAGGTCTTTAATTAAGTCTCGAATAATGTCGGAACAGCTTTCTTCCTTTTTAACAAGGCCTGCAATCTGGCCGCTCATAACGGAGCCGTTGTCTACGTCGCCGTCAACAACCGCTTTCTTAAGAGCGCCGGCGCCAAGCTTCTCAAGCTTGTCAAGGTCAGGCTCGTCCTTGCCTGTTTCCTGCTTTTCAATGGCAAGATAAGCTCTTGTAAGTCTGTTTTTAAGAACTCTTATAGGGTGACCGTTTATGTTTCCCGTTATAACGGTATCTATATCCTTAGCCTTTAAAACCCTGTTCTTATAGTTTTGGTGTACTGTACATTCGTGGGCAACAAGAAATCTGGTTCCCACCTGAACACCGTCAGCCCCCAACATAAAGGCTGCGTTTACACCTCTTGCGTCTGCAATGCCCCCTGCGGCTATAACGGGAATATTAATGGCATCAACAACCTGGGGCACAAGCACCATAGTCGTCAGCTTTCCTATGTGTCCGCCGGACTCCATTCCCTCGGCTATAACTGCGTTTACGCCCATTTTTTCCATTCTTTTGGCCGAAGCCACGCTTGCCACAACGGGAATAACACTGATACCGTTTTCCGCAAACTTAGCCATATGCTTGCCCGGGTTTCCCGCTCCTGTTGTTACAACCTTAACCTTTTCCTCGCAGATCATATCCACAACCTCGTCCACAAAGGGAGACAGAAGCATAACGTTTACGCCGAAGGGCTTGTCCGTAAGCTCCTTAGCCTTTCTGATCTGCTCTCTTACAACGTCAGCCGGGGCATTTCCTGCGGCGATTATGCCTAAGCCCCCTGCGTTTGATACGGCACTGGCAAGAGAAGCGTCCGCCACCCATGCCATACCTCCCTGAAAAACAGGGTATTCGATTCCTAAAATTTCACAAATTTTCGATTTCATATTTTCCCCTTTATATATAGTATACTTTTTTATTAAACCGCCGAAGCCTAAACCTCTTTGGCCTGTTCCTTTACATAGTTTACTGCGTCCTCAACCGTTTCCACCGTTTCGGCATATTCTATCTTTATGTTAAATTCGTCCTCTATGTCGTTGACGATTTTAAATAAATCGAGAGAATCCGCCTCTAAATCCTCGTTTATCCTTGTTTCGAGGGTTATTTCATTGGGGTCTATTTGAAGCTGAGCCGCTATAATTTCTCTGATTTTTTCAAAAACCATATCCCATCACTCCTTAAAGCTCAATCAGCATGGTCGCCCAGGTAAGGCCGCCCCCGAAGCCCGATATAAGAATTTTATCGCCTTTTTTGAGAAGCCCCTCTTCGTTCATTTTGGCAAGCGCTATGGGAACGGAAGCCCCTGAGGTGTTGCCTATTTTGTCTATGTTCGAAAAAAACTTCTCCGCCGGGGCTTTAAGCTTCCTTGCTATGACTTCATTTATTCTCGTGTTGGCCTGATGAAGAACAACATAGCTTATGTCGTCCATAGTCATACCGGACTGTTCCAAAACCCTGTTGATGCTTTCGGGAACCTTTCTCGTGGCAAAGGTAAAAACCTCTCTGCCGTTCATATCTATAAATTCACTGCTTTTAGGCTCCGCCTTGTAATAGGGGCTTTTGTTTGCCCTGTAGCCTGCCGTTAAAGCCATTCCCCTGCTTCCGTCGGAGTGAATATCTTCAAAAAGTATTCCCCCCTCTTCGGCCGCCTCAAGAAGAACTCCTCCGGCTCCGTCGCCGAAAAGAACACAGGTTGACCTGTCTGACCAGTCTGTAATTTTGGAAAGGGTTTCGCCTCCCAAAACTATGGCTCTTTTAACCTCTCCGGCCTTTATAAATTTGTCGGCTACCGACAGAGAATATATAAAGCCAGAACAGGCGGCGGCAAGGTCGAAGCAAAAAGCGTTTTTACACCCCAAGGCCTCCTGAACAAGACAGGCCGTGCTGGGAGTTGTATAGTCGGGGCTTACGGTTCCCAAAACGATTAAATCAACGCTTAAAGGGTTCCACCCTGCTTTTTTAATTAATTTATCAGCCGCAATTATACAAAGATCAGATGTGTTTTGATCGACGGCCAAATGTCTCTTGTGGATACCCGTTCGTGATGAAATCCACTCGTCGGAAGTATCCACAATTTCGGCAAGATCATCATTTGTCACCGTAAAAGGCGGCAGTGCTCTCTCAAAACCTATTATTCTTGATCTTATCATAATACTTCTCCTTGTCTGTTATTTCTGTATCTTTCGTTTATAAAGCCGTTTATTCTCACAAGAACGTCTTTGGCTACCTCGGCCTCATATTCGCTCAGTCCCACAATAGCGGCCTTAATCATATCCAAATGGAATTTTTGATGCACCCTGTACATAAGACGTCCCTTTTTCGTAAGGGAAACTAAAACGTGTCGTCTGTCGGTTTCGGAACGATTCCTTATTACATAGCCCTTAGCCACAAGATTCTTAACTGAAACCGTCAGCGTACCCATTGTAATATCCAGTTTTTTTGCAACCTCCGACATAGACTTGGAAGCATACATTCCTATGGCCTCGATAGTATGTACCTCCGCAAGGGACAGGTTGTCAAAAACGCCCCTTTTCTGAGCTTCGTCCTCGGCTCTCTGAATATCGTTATACAGTCCGAAAAAAAGCGTATTAACATCAATAAGAGATTTTTTCAATAAATTCACCTCCTGTCGAAACTTAAGCCTTAAGCTGAGCCTCGCCGTAAAGAAAGACAAAAACTTTGTCTTTCCCAAAAAACTTAAAAGCATAAAAAACTTTGAACATCAAATAGTTTGATATTCAAAGTATATAGGTTTTATGCCGCAATGTCAAGTATTTTTTTAGGGAATCTCTAAATATTATTTTTTTACCCCTTTTCGCGCACAAAAAGTCCCATATAAACGGCGGTTTTATAATATTGCAAGTAAAATTCAGCGGTTTTTAGAGATTCCCTTTAATTATCCGAAAAAATATTAACATATGCTCCCTCTTTCTAATATTAATATATTAATAAAACAGAAATATCTGGAAGTGATTTTTTTGAAAATATTTATAGACCCGGGTCACGGCGGAACTAACCCCGGCGCCATAGGCATAGACGGCATAAGAGAAGCAGATGTAAATTTAGATGTTTCCCTTCGTTTAGGCGAAATTTTGGCAGGCAGAGGCTGCGACATAGAATATTCACATACGGGGGACGAAACCTTAAGCCTTGCGGAAAGGGCAAACAGAGCCAATGCTTGGGGTGCCGACTATTTTATAAGCATACACTGCAACTCAAACACAGACCCCTCAATCGGCGGAACGGAAACCTTTTACTACAGAGAGGGTACAACCGCCCGGCGTTTTGCCGAAACCGTAAACACAGCCCTTGTAAATCAAATAAACTTAAGAAATATAGGTATTTTCGCCAGAAATTTGGCTGTGCTAAGGCTTACGAGAATGTCGGCTATTTTAGTTGAACTTGCTTTTTTGACAAACCCCGAGGAGGCGGCTCTTTTGGAAACGCCTGAATTTCGCCAAAGCTGTGCTATAGGCCTTGCAAACGGAATTATAGAATTCACTTCATAAAAATTTACTCTGTAATTTCCGAAATTTAAATAAGGGTACTGCCCTAAAACAGATAAGAATAAGCGTTTTGGGGCAGCTCCGACTTATTTCGGCTTGCAGCAGGTTTTTGAATTAAGAGGCGCCGCCTGCCGTACCGAAAAGCACACGAGGGGTAGCACAAACCGAGGGAGATGTCAAGGGCTTCGCAAGTCCTCCGGACCCTTGACATCTCCCTCGGTTTGTGCTGTTTAAAAGGTTTTGCGTTTGCCGCAGGGCAAACACCTCTTTTAACAATAGTTTAACTTCGGCTCCGAAACCTTTTCGCCTTTCACTTGTTAAGTCCTGCATAAAGGTTTATATTGGGAAAATGCAAAAACTGCCTGTACAAATCAAAAGCATCAATTTGTACAGACAGCTCTTTTATATTTTACATTCAGTATATATCTGTTAAGATTACTTGAAATAGCCTACTCCGGCCTCGAATATAAGCTGATCCTTTTCACCGGGTACGTTTTTGTAAAGGCCTCTTCCTATACGCTCGCTGTGACCCATTTTGCCCAAAACTCTGCCGTCGGGGCTTGTTATGCCCTCTATGGCGTAAACGGAGCCGTTTACATTATATTTTATGTCATAGGTTGGGTTTCCGTTAAAGTCAACATATTGAGTGGCTATTTGACCCTTTGCCTCAAGCTCTCTTACTGCGGCTTCGCTTGCAAGGAAGCGTCCCTCCCCGTGAGAAACGGGTACGTTAAACATATCTCCCGGTTTCGTGTTCCAAAGCCAGGGCGACTTGTTTGAGACAATTTTTGTGTTGGCAAGGCAGGAAACGTGTCTGCCTATTGTGTTAAAGGAAAGTGTGGGGCCGCCTGTTTCTATATCCCTTATTTCTCCGTAGGGCACAAGACCCAGCTTTATAAGAGCCTGAAAACCGTTGCAGATTCCCAGCATAAGCCCGTCACGGCTGTTTAAAAGCTCCGTTACAGCCTCTTTTATTGCCGGATTTCTGAAAACCGCCGCTATAAACTTACCGGAGCCCTCGGGCTCGTCCCCTGCGGAAAAGCCGCCGGGAAGCATAACAATCTGGGAGTTGTTTATAAGCCCTGCAAGAGCCGATGCCGACTCTTTAAGCCAGGAGGTTTTAAGGTTCCTTATTACAAAGGTTTCGACCTCAGCCCCTGCCTTTTCAAACCGCCTCATTGTGTCATATTCGCAGTTTGTTCCCAGGAAAACGGGAATAACAACTCTCGGAGAAGCAAGACTTAAGCCGCTTCCCCTCTTTTCTATAATATTAAAGCTCTTAAGGCTTATGTCCTCTTTGCTGAAATCATCGTAGAGCTTTGTGGGGAATACCTTTTCTATGGGCTTAATCCAGGCTTCTTTGGCCTCCTCAAGAGGAATTTCACAGCCGTTTACGGCAATTTTCTTTTCAGCCGTGGTTTTGCCCAAAAATTCATAATCAAGCTCGTGAAAGCACATTTGAGCATCAAACACAGAGCCGTCAAACTCAACAATAAATCCGCCGTAGTCTAAGCCGAAAAGATTTTCATAATCTATCTCTGCTCCTATGTCGTTTCCGAAGCACATCTTAGATATGCAGCCTGCCGCTCCGCCGTGGCCTACTGTTGCCGCCGAAATAATCTTCTTCTCTCTTATAAGCCTCGTTACCTCTTCAAATTCTCTTTTTAAAGCCGGGAAAACAGGTACTTCATACTTATCGTATTCGGCGTTAATCTTAACGATTAAAGAGCCTGCTTTTTTAAATTCGGGAGAAATAACATTCTGTGCCTTGTCAACGTCAACGGCAAAGGAAACAAGGGTCGGGGGAACGGTTAAGTCCATAAAGGTTCCGCTCATACTGTCCTTTCCGCCTATAGCCCCAAGGCCAAGCTCCATCTGTGCCAAAAAGCCGCCCAAAAGAGCCGAGAAAGGCTTGCCCCACTTTTCGGGGTCTTTGCCAAGATGTTCAAAATATTCCTGGAATGTCAGATATACGTTTTTATAGTCCCCTCCTGCGGCCACAATTTTAGCTACGGATTCAACAACGGCGTAAATTGCACCTATGAAAGGCATCGACTTTGAAATTCTCGGGTTATAACCAAAGCTCATAAGGGTTACCGTGTCCGTCTCTCCTTTAAGCACGGGCACCTTCGCCGCCATAGCCTCAACGGGAGTAAGCTGATTCTTTCCGCCAAAGGGCATAAGTACGGTTCCTGCGCCGATTGTGGAGTCGAACCTTTCCGAAAGACCCTTTTGAGAGGCCACATTAAGGTCTTTCAGGTTGTTAAGCCATTTTTCTTTCGTGTCCGCTCCCTCAGGCTCTTTAAATAAATATTTTGTATCAGCCCCTTTTACGACAACGTCCGCTTTCTGCATAACTCCGTTTGTATCGAGAAAGTCCCTTGAAATGTCGAGTATGGGTTTTCCCCTCCAAAGCATTTTAAGCCGCCTGTCATCGGTAACAACAGCCACAGCCGTGGCCTCAAGGTTTTCACTGTTTGCGATTTCTATAAATCTTTCCGCATTTTCTTTATCAACAACAACGGCCATTCTCTCCTGAGATTCCGAAATAGCTATCTCCGTGCCGTCAAGACCCTCATATTTTTTGGGAACCTTGTCCAAATCAACAATAAGGCCGTCGGCCAGCTCCCCTATTGCTACGGAAATTCCCCCTGCGCCGAAATCATTACAGCGTTTTATCATTTTGGCCGCTTCGTCGTTTCTGAAAAGCCTTTGGAGCTTTCTTTCCGTTGGGGCGTTTCCCTTTTGAACCTCGGCTCCGCAGGTGTTTATGGAGTCCTCATTGTGTTCCTTTGAAGAACCCGTGGCTCCGCCGCAGCCGTCCCGGCCTGCCCTGCCCCCTGTCATAATTATAACATCTCCTGCCTCAGGGCGCAGCCTTATAACATTTTCGTTCTTAGCCGCTGCAATAACGGCTCCTATTTCCATTCTCTTTGCCACATAACCCTCATCGTATATTTCAACGACCTGACCTGTAGCAAGGCCTATCTGGTTTCCGTAGGAGGAATAGCCTGCCGCCGCTCCTCTTGTAAGCTTCCTCTGGGGCAGCTTTCCGGGGATAGTGTCCTTAACGGCTTTCCTCGGGTCAGCACAGCCCGTAACTCTCATAGCCTGATAGACATAGGCCCTGCCCGAAAGAGGGTCTCTTATGGCACCGCCCAAACAGGTAGCCGCACCGCCGAAAGGCTCTATTTCAGTAGGATGGTTATGGGTTTCGTTTTTGAACATAATGAGGAAATCCTCGTCTTTTCCGTCCACATTGACTTTAGCCTTTATGGAGCAGGCGTTTATCTCCTCGCTTTCGTCAAGAGCCGACAGCTTACCCATTTCCTTAAGAGAACGCACCCCCTGAGTGGCAATATCCATAAGACAGACAGGCTTCGTCCTGCCTGTACTTTCTCTTTCGCTTAAGTAAAGCTTAAAGGCCTCTTCTATCTTCTCCTTATATTTGCTTTCCTCTATTTCTACATTCTGTAAATTTGTGGCAAAGGTAGTATGGCGGCAGTGATCCGACCAATAGGTGTCTATGACCCTGATTTCCGTCACCGTAGGATTCCTCTTTTCAGTACCTCTGAAATATTCCCTACAGAAGAGCAAGTCCTCATCGCTCATAGCAAGACCTAAGTCCCGACGCATTTTGATTATTTCTTCCTCGCTCATATCTATGAAGCCCTCGAAAATCTTTGCGTCCTCTGCCTCGGGGTGTTCAAGCTTAAGGCTCTTAGGCTTTTCAAGAGCCGCCTCCCTTGAATCCACCAGGTTTATACAGTATTTTTTGACAGCCTCAATCTGAGCCTGCGTTAAATCCCCTTTTAAAACGTAAACCTTGGCACAGTTAATAAGGGGTCTGTCCTCCCCTGTTACAATCTGAACGCACTGCATAGCGGAGTCCGCCCGCTGGTCAAACTGACCGGGAAGATATTCCACTGCGAAGCTTAACTCGTCCTCACCTTTATCATATTTTTCCTCATAAAGTATGTCAACAGGCGGCTCTGAAAAAACAGTGTTTTTACACCTGTCAAAATCCTCGCTGCTTATGCCCTCAATGTCATACCTTATTAAAATCCTGACCCCTTTAAGCCCCTTAAGCTCAAGGTTTTCCTTTACATCGGCATAAAAGCTCCCTGCCTCGATGTTGCAGCCTTCCCTTTTTTCAACATAAATTCTCCTGATTTCACTCATAGGCTTCTCCTTTAAATTAAATTGACAACTAAAACCTGCGGCAAAAATAATCTGCGCCGCTTTGCTTTATTATATAATGGGAATTGTGCCGATGTCAATATCTTAAGACAAATTTTATCATATCTATTTTATTTAAAAGTAAGCGCTTAATAATTCGGCGGCTGCCAAAGCCATCTCAAAAATGGTAGAATA
>JAJQFB010000107.1 GCA_021201395.1 Clostridiales bacterium
TGGTTACACCCTTAATTGAAAAATTGCCCCTTAAATTAAATAAATGACATTGTTACCTGAACCATAACAATCATAATTACAATGCTGTAAATAAGTATATCCGTACGGGAACGCTGATAGCCGTAGCGTATGCACACATCGCCTAAGCCTCCGCCGCCTATTGTGCCGGCCATAGCGGAATAGCCTATTATGTTTATAATCGTTATTGTAATACTCGATATAATCGAAGGTGCCGCCTCGGGCAGCATAACCCTTGTTATTATTTCCGCCTCGTTAGCTCCCATGGAAACTGAAGCCTCTATAACGCCCTTGTCAAGCTCATTAAGGGACGATTCTATCATTCTCGCAACAAAGGGAACGGCGGCCACAGTCAGGAGCACTATTGAAGCCGTAGAGCCTATGCTTGTTCCTACGATAAACTTTGCAAGGGGGAAAACCGCTATCATAAGAATAACGAAAGGAATAGACCTGCCTATGTTTACTACAGTGCCTATTACACTGTTTATAGGTGTGTTTTCCAATATGTTGTCTTTTTGGGTCACATAGAGTATTATACCCAAAATACTGCCTATTATGATTGAAAAGAGACTCGAAAAGAAAACCATATAAAGCGTGTTTACTATTTCGGGCGTTATTATTTTGTTTATATCCGCCCAGTATTCTGGATTTTTAAGAGATTCGTTAATAAATTCCGTCATTTTACCACCTCCGCAATAATTCCATTTTCTTTAAGATATTTAATTGCTTCGGCAATATTTTCTTTCCTGCCGTCTATTCTTAAAACAAGAGTGCCCACAAGCATATTTTCCATACTCTGTATATTTTCCAAAAGAACCGCCGCCGTAACGTCACATTTCTTTATCATATTGCTTATATAAGGGTCGGTGGACTTATCTCCCCTGAATATGGCCTGTATAACGACTCCCGGCTCTTTAAGAGCCTTTTGGTAGATTCTGTTGTCAAGCTTCGGATTTATGGATTTAAAGAATTTCTTTGCGGTTTCCGTGGAGGGGTTTATGTATATATCGGAAACATTACCCGTTTCCACGATTTTCCCCTCGTTTAAAACAGCCACCCTGTCGCAGACCTGTTTTATAACCTCCATTTCGTGAGTAATTATAATAACCGTTACTTTCAGTTTTTGGTTTATTTTCTTTATAAGCTTTAAAATAGAGGTTGTTGTTTCAGGGTCAAGAGCCGACGTAGCCTCGTCGCACATTATTATGTCAGGTTCCGTGGCTATGGCACGGGCTATGCCTACCCTCTGTTTTTGGCCGCCGGAAAGCTGAGCTGGATAAACATCTTTTTTATCGGAAAGATCCACAATCTCCAAAAGCTCATTTACCCTCTGTTTTATTTTCTCCTTAGGGGTTTTGATAAGCTTAAGAGGAAAGGCAATGTTGTCATAAACCGTAGCATTCATAAACAAGTTAAAGTGCTGAAAAATCATACCTATGTTTTTTCTTTTCCTGCGAAGCTCTTTTTTGCTTATTTTTGTGATGTCCCTGCCGTTTATAAGAACCTCGCCCCGTTCGGGAACCTCCAAAAGATTTATACATCTTACAAGAGAGCTTTTTCCGGCACCCGACAGGCCTATTATGCCGAAAATTTCTCCTCTGTTTATTTCAATATTTATGTTCTTTAAAGCCTCAACTCTTGACGAACCTTCGCCGTAGGTTTTATAAAGCCCCTTAATTTTAACTGTTTTTTTCTCAGCCATAACAAACAGCTCCTTAAATTCGGAAGTTTTCAACATTATTAATAATGTATATTTTAAACCACAGTCCGTCATAAGTCAAGCTTTAAAAAAATATATATTGCCATAATTTAAAGCTATAGCAAAAAATTTACCCTTTCTTTTCCTTATTCTTCATTATCCGCAAGGTAATTTAAATCCGCTCCGTAAAAATCGGCAATTTTTTTCGCCATACTTAAGGATGGCTCTATGATGTCGTTTTCATACCTTGAAAGAGAGCCTTTATTAATGTTGAGTTTTTCGGCGGCTTCCCCTATGGACAGCTTTTTATCGCACCGTAGTTTTTTTTATTTTGCTTCCGAAGCTTGTCATATACTTCAACTCCTTTTAAAAACGGTATTCTTAAATATTTTTGACAAATTGAGCCGATAATACAAAATATCAAAGAACTTACGTTTTGTTGTTTTTGAATATTTCAAGGGTCTTATTTACAAAGGCCTTAACCGCAGGAGAGACATATTCCCTCGATTTAAGAACAATGCCCAAGGTTCTCGTGTATTTTTTGTTGAGGGACTTTATTAAAAGCCTGCCGCCGAAGTGACTGCCCAAAAGAAGCTTAGGCATAAGGAAAACCCCTAAGCCCTCCGCCATCATAGTGATAATTACTTCGTCCCCCTTTACTCTGTATTTTATGTTTAAATCGCCGCATTTTTCGTTTTCTATTATTTTATATATATTTTCATAGGAGGGCTCTGTGGGATAAATAAAGGGGCAGCCCGTAAGTTTCTCCAAATCGACTGCATTCCCTTCTCCCAAAGGGTGGTTTTGGGGCAATATGGCCATTATGGGGTTTTTACAGATAGGTATAAACTCAAAGCCCTCAATACTCGATTTTGAAATAAAACCCACATCTAAAAGACCCTCTTTTATACCTCCTAAAATTTCCTCGTCACCGCCCTCCGTAAGCCTTAAGCCTATGTTGGGGTGTTCCTTTTCAAAGATGCCTATAACCTGAGGAAGCCAGTGGACGGAGATACTGAAATATGTTCCTATTCTGACAAGGCCTGTTTCGAGACCCTTTATTTTTTCGGAAATTTCGTAGATTTTTTCCTCGGAATTTACAAGCTGGCGAATGTGGATTAAAAGCTCTTTTGCTTCCGGCGTAGGCAGGATTCCGCTTTTAAGCCTTATAAGCAGGGGAAAGCCCAGTTCCTTTTCGAGAGAATCTATCATATGGCTTATACCCGGCTGAGAGTAGCTTAGCTTTGCCGCAGTGGCTGTTAAATTACCCTCTTCTATAACGGTTAAAAGAGCTCTGTATTTTATGCCTGTCATATTTTCACCTCGTTTTATCATAACAAATCGGAATGACAAGTATTCTTATTATTCATTTTACTTATTTTAGATTTTGTGGTATTATAATATTGAGAATAAAAACGCCCGATTTCTCCCAAGATATAAGATATAAAAACCAAAGCAGACGGAACGGCCTAAGTTTAGACTTAATAATCTTTCGGGCAGACCGAACCCAACGCAAACCACACACAAAACTCATCAAAACCGCAGGCTCTCCCCCTGCGGTTTTAAATTTTTAGCTCTTAAGAATTTTTTCCGTAAGCTCTTTATATTTTTCTTCAAACTCCTCTCTCGGATCTATTTTGAGCTTTTTAACGCCGTAGCTGTAAACCCAAAGCCAGTCCTTTTCAGTGCCGTAATAGGATATACCGTCAAGCAGTATGTAAAGACCCACCTCAATATCATATTTGGGATAGTTTTTGAAATAATAATCGATGTGATTTTCTATTTCTCCAAGCTCCGCCGCCAGACACATAATTCCCAGATTTACTTCTTTTATTCCCGATTCTATCTAATATCTTTTATTGGAATATTTGCTCTCGCCCAAAAGAAGTTTTTTCTTTTCGGCTATAAGCTCCTTTGCCGCTTCTATGGCAAGATATTTTGAGTCGGTTGTCCTGAGGTTCTGTATAAGTGCTTTCGTTAAAAGCTTGTGTAAAGAATCGGCACTGATACCGCTGTAGGCAGCCGTCTAGAGCATAGTCTTTAAATTTTCCTCAGTATAGCCTATGGAAATAAGCCGTCTGCTTACTACTATGGCGAACAGCTCCTCCTGTTCCATACCGATTGAACGGAAAGTATCATAATCTGAAAAAACATGATATCTGCACCCGTAGGAAAAGACATCGAAAAGCTTTGTAAGATATATAACGGACTTGTCAAAGTTTTCGTCTGTTTCATTTACCACAATAAGAGCCTTTAAAAAATCCTTGGCTTCAAACCGCCACTTTGACCGTCTTTCTTTTGATATAACCTTATTCAGGACAAAATAATTGTCGGCGTAGGCATTGTATAAAAAGGTGTCTATTTCCGCACTTAACTCTGTAAAATCCATAGTCTTTGCGGATTTTCTTATATTCTTTTCAGGCTCTTTGCCGCTTAAAATATCCCTTATTAAAGGGTCAAGCTCTTCCTTTTTGCTTTTTGCAAGCTTTTTATAGCACTCTCTGAAAGCCTTGCTAATCCGCTCCGGTTCGCTTGTCGCCAAAAGCTCCCTCAATTCGTTTATTTTCATACACAATACCTCATACAATACCTCATACAATACCTCATAAAATCTTTATTTCCTATATCCCGTCTCAAAATCAACGATATTTTTAAGCTCTTTTCCTTTCATAAAGGCCTCTAAGTTTTCCGCCGCTATATTTACAATCCTCTCGAAAGTTTCCGCTAAGTAATAGCCGCCGTTTAAGGAAGAGCTAATTAATCAGCAATTCCTTAAGAATATGGCGGTGTTTTCATAAACCCGAACCTTTTTTCGGTAAAAATATGAAAGGTTGAGGCCATTCCCGGAAGAAAAGACGCTACAACGTCTGCTTTCGGAAACTCCTCATCAAGGCTTTCCGTTGTGTAAAGCTCGTCCGCCCATTCCGGATAAGAGCCTTTTCTCCTCTTTAAGCCCTCAACATAACCCTCTAAGGCCTTTGTCATTCGGGAGAAGAACAGACAAAACGACAGTTCTCCCCTGTTCTTTCAAGCTTTTCCTTGTGTCTTTTTTCAATGGGAATTACAACCAAAATATTCTTCTTCATATAAATTTCTCTTCAAAGCTGTTTATACGGTTTATAAAAGCATATCAAGGGTTATGCTTTCAAAAAAATTGTCCGTTAAGGTGTAAAGCTTTTCCCACATAGGCAAAACCTTGCATATTTTTGCTCTTTCGCAGTTGTTTTCCTCCGCCTCAAGACAGGCTACGGGGGCAAGGCTTTCGTCTGCGGCCTTTAAAATACACCCTATGGTATATTCACAAGGTTCTTTTGTCAGCACATAGCCGCCGCCCTTTCCTCTTATTCCTATTATAAGCCCCTCTCTTACAAGACGCCTTACTATTGCTTCAAGATATTTTTCGGATATTCCCTGACACTCCGCAATTTCCCTTAAAGCCACATATTCATCGGAATTTCTTTCGGCAAGCTCCACCATAACTCTCAGAGCATATCTTCCTCTTGTGGAAATCATCATTCAGACCATCTCCCGGTAATTTTTACATATCATATATGTATATACGGAATCGTTTATATAACAATATTAACATAAACTGTCCTTTGATTCAAGAGTTTTATTTTTATAGAGTTATTGACTTTTTTTGATTACTGTGATATTATTTTTTGTGGTGTTTAAGTCCGAATTTTTTTACGGTGTTCGAGGGGAAATTTTATGAAGGATTTTGTATTACAGGAAGCGGCGGAATTAGGGCTCGAAAATTTTATATCCGTTGTGGATTTTCTCTACAAAATTTTTCTGTGTTTCCTTGCAGTTTTTGTGGGGTATATCATTTTAAAGCTCTGTATAAAATTTCTTAAGAGAGCCCTCAGTAAAAAAATAGAAAAGTCGGAAACTGTTTTGACTGTCTGTCAAAGTATATTAAAATATTTTATATATTTTTGCGTCGCCTGTCAGATTCTTCTGATTTTCGGCATAAGCCCTGCCTCCATACTTGCGGTTGCCGGAGTGGGAAGCGTAGCCTTAGGTTTAGGAGCCCAGGATCTGGTAGGGGACATTATTTCCGGTATGTTTATACTCATTGAGGATCAGTACGCCGTAGGGGACGTTATTAAGATAGACTCCTATCAGGGGACGGTTGAGTCCATAGGACTTAAAACCACGAAGCTCAGGAGTTACGACGGAGATGTTTACATAATACCCAACGGCGAAATCAAAATAGTTACAAACTGCTGTAAAAATTTTAATAGAGCCGTTTTGGATATTTCCGTCTCATATGAGCATAATACGGAATATGTAATAGATGTGCTGTCCGATGAGCTTGACAAAATTTACAAAGGCGGTTTGATAGAGGGAATTTTAAAGTCTCCTGAGGTTTTGGGAGTTACGGACTTAGGCGAAAGCGGCGTTACAATAAGAGTTTCGGCAGATACGGAGGCCGGACGCCAGTGGGCGGCGGAAAGAAGCTTGAGGCTTATGATTAAGAAACGCTTCGATGAGGAAAATATAGTTATACCCTATCCTCAGAGAACCGTCAGGGTAGTGAAAGAGGAATAAATATGGATTTAAATATAGGCGACATTATATATATGAAAAAGGTTCACCCCTGCGGAAGCCACGAGTGGGAAATTTTGAGAACCGGAGCGGATTTCAGGATAAAATGCGTAAAATGCGGCAGGCTTGTTATGATACCCAGGGTTAAGCTTGAAAAATCCGTCAAAAAAATTATTAAATCTGCAAACAAATAATTTGCGGATTTACTATTGACAAATGGACAAACTGAAAATATAATATATATTAAATGCGATTGTTTGCAGAGAGTGTTTGCAGAAGGAGTATAAGAGATGAAATCCAAATTAATTTTAATTTGTGCAATATTTACAATGACCTTTGCGTCTGTGGGATGTTCAGCGGAAAAGACCCTTAAGGATACGGAAGCGGGCTATGAAATGAACTATGACGGAACCGTTTGGAAGGTAAGCAAAAACACGGAGGTTGAGGCCGATTACGGAACCTATACCTACAGTGCTGTTTTTACCTCCGTTTCAAAAACAGAGGAGGGGGAGTCTGCGGCTACCTTTAAGGTTTTAAGGGAGGATCTTTCCGAATTTTCCTATACCGATGAAGATTCTATGCTTGACGAGGTTGCGGACAAGCTTGCCGCAAGACTTGACGACGGCATCATTACCTATCAAAATGTTGCGGTATCGGGCTTAAAGGGATATTGGATAGGCGTTACGCCTATGGAAGAAACAGACTCGGTAACAGACCTCATTTTCTTTATCTCCGATGATTCTGTTTACGAATTTTATTATACAACAATAGGCGATGAAAATTACTCCCTTTATGAAACCGATGTAAATTATATGCTTTACAACTTTTCAGTATTGTGATTTACGTGATTTAAGTAAAAAACAGCCCCCACCTCTCTCGGCTATGCAGGTGAGGGCAATTATTTTTAGTATAATTATTATGACTGTGATTTTAAAAAATTAAGGAGTGTTTTATGTGAATATAAAATGGAATCCTTCCGAATATAAGTCGGGATTTTCCTTTGTGAACAAATACGGTGAGGACGTTTTGGAGCTTTTCTCCCTGCGCGAGGGAAGCTTTGTCTGCGATTTGGGCTGCGGCAGGGGCGAGCTTACCTCCAAGCTTAAGGCTATGGGCTATGAGGCTTTAGGAGTGGACGCTTCCGAGGATATGATTAAAGCGGCAGGGGATGCCTACCCCAATATTAAATTTGAATGGGGCAACGGCCTTGATTTTAAGCTGCCGAAAAAAGCCGACGGGATTTTTTCAAACGCCGTTTTCCACTGGATTGACGGAAGCTTGCAGGAGAAGCTTATAAAAAACATATCCGAAAACTTAAGACAGGGCGGAGAGCTTGTTTGTGAATTTGGGGGAAAGGGCTGCGCCGATAAGGTTCACAATACCCTCAGAGAAATATTTGAAAAAAGGGGCTTAAGCTATACATATGAATTTTATTTTCCCACAATAGGAGAATATGCGCCTATGCTTGAAAAACAGGGGCTCAGGGTTGTTTACGCCGCTCTTTTCGACAGACCCACTCCCCAGCCTAAGGGGCTTAGGGGCTGGATAGAGATGTTTGACAAAAAGCCCTTTGAAAATATTGACACTGAGCTGAAAAACAATATAATTTCCGAGGCCGAAGATGCTTTAAGGCCTGTTCTTTTTTCGGGAGAGCAGTGGATTGTTGACTATGTAAGAATAAGACTTAAGGCTGTTAAGCTTTAAAAGTATATTTAAGCTGTATTATTTGGGAGGAAATTTCCTTAAAAGTCCTGAAAATCTATTAAAAATTATTTAAATTGTTGACTTTTCCGTGATTTATAGTATAATTGAATTTATGATGAACAGGTGTGTATAATTTTGGAATAGCTTTATATAGACCTTTAAGGAGTGGAAAATTTATGGAGCAGGGTTCCGGCAAGGGGGCTATGGCTAAAGACACGGTTATATATATGCTGGCTAAGGGCTGTGAGGGCGTTGTAGGCGTTTTGATGGTTTCCGCTATGTCGAGGATATATGTGCCGGAGCAAATGGGCATATATTCTACGGTAAATATTGCCGTTACGACTATAGCTATGTTTGCCTGTCAGTGGCTTGTACAGTCCGTTATGAGATATATAAACAAATACGAAATGGGCGGCCGGCTTCGAGAATTTTATTCCACAGCCTTTTTCTCTTGGGTCAGGGTAAACCTTGCCATTATATTTTTGGCGGCTGTTTTCCTTATATTTATAAACGGCAGCGGCAGCGGCTTTTTGGACGCCTACAGTATGCCCGTTCTTATATCGGCCTGTTTTATGTTTATAACCTACAGTTCCGCCCAGCTTGTTATAGCTATGCTTGCAGCGGTAAGATGGGCAAAGACGAATTTGTTCCTGTCTGTTGTGAATATATGCGGAAAGCTTGTGCTGCTTGTTTTATTCAATAAGCTTTGGGGCTCCAGAATTGAGTTTATATTTATAAGCTACTGCCTTTTGGATTTGTTTTCAACGGTTTTTGGTGTATATAAGCTTGATATGTTTAAATATATTGACCATAAGGGCTTTGACAGGAAAGTTTTCGGCGACCTGTTTGCCTACGGCTTTCCCCTTATGGGCAATTTAATAACAACCCAGATTTTGAATAAATCGGACGTCTATATCATAACCTTTTTTCAAGGCAAAGGCGCCGCGGGGATTTATTCAACAAACTATTCTCTTGTTTCCTCCGCCTTTACAATGCTTTCGGCGGCGGTTATGAGGGGAAGCTACCCTACCATATTGAGAACCTGGTCTGAGGGCAAAAAGGAACAGGCCGGGAAGCTTGTAAACGAGGCCGTCAGAATGTACCTTGTTTTGGGTGTGCCTGCGGTCTGCGGAGTTTTCGCCTTGCAGGACGTCATAAGCGGAGTTTTGTTTGACCCGGAATATTACAGCGGCAACATAATTATGGGACCCGTGGCCTTAGGTATGATGTTTTTGGCTGTGACGGAATACAGTATTAAGGGCTGGGAGCTTAATGCTATGACTAAGCAAATTTTTTACAGAAGCTTAATCGGCGGAGCCGTAAACGTAATTATAAACCTTATTTTTGTTCCCCTTTTCGGAATTATAACGGCGGCTGTGTCTACCTTTATAGGCTTCTTCGCCTACTTCCTACTTGCAAGATACGGCACGAGGAAGCTTCTTCGGTTTAAGCTGCCGATAAAAACATACGTAAGAATAATAGGCAGCAGTCTGCTTATGTGGCTTGTGCTTATGCTGCTTAAAAACATTTTGCCGCAAAACATACTATCTTTGGGAGGAATGGTTGTTTTCGGTATAATTATATATTTTGGAACACTTATTGTAAGCGGCGAGCTTAAAGGTGAGCTTGCGGTGGTTATAAAAAAGAAAGGAAGGTCTGTATGAAAAGTATTTGTGTAATAGGTATAGGGTATGTAGGGCTTCCCACGGCGGCTATGTTTGCTTCAAAGGGTCATAAGGTTGTTGGCTTCGACGTAAACAAAAAGGCTGTCAACGCCCTTAATAAAGGTAAGATTATAATAGAAGAGCCCGGCCTTGCGGAGCTTGTCAGGGAGGTTGTTGAGAACGGAAACCTTGTGGGAACAACGGAATGCCCCGAGGACTGCGATGTTTATATCATAGCCGTTCCTACGCCTATCAACCCGGATAAAACGGCGAATATGAGATATGTCGAAGCGGCAACAAGATCTATTGCCCCCTGTTTAAAAGCGGAAAATATTGTTGTCCTTGAGTCAACCTCGCCCCCGAGAACCGTTGAGAATCTTATACTGCCCATACTTTCTGAGTCCGGCCTTAAAATGGGTGAGGACGTTTACGTTGCCCATTCCCCCGAAAGAATACTGCCCGGTCAGATTTTGTATGAGCTGAGAACAAACAGCCGTATTGTAGGCGGCATAAACGACAAGTCCTCTCAGGCAGTAAAGGAACTTTACGAGAGTATCTGCGAGGGAGAAATCTGCTTAACGACTGCTACTACCGCTGAAATGTGCAAGCTTATGGAAAACACTTTCAGAGACGTAAATATAGCTTTGGCAAACGAGCTGGCTAAAATGTCTGAGGAATTGGGGATAAACGCATGGGAGGTTATAAGCCTTGCAAACAAACACCCCAGAGTAAATCTTCATCAGCCCGGCCCCGGCGTAGGGGGTCACTGTATAGCCCTCGACCCCTGGTTTCTTGTTGAAAAGAGCAAAAACGCACATCTTATCAATCAAGGCAGGCTTATAAACGATTCTATGCCCCAATATGTTCTGGAAAAAATGAGGACGGCTTTGGGAGGCTTCAACGGTCAGCTTGTTACTCTTTTGGGTGTTACATACAAGCCCAACATCGATGACGTAAGAGAATCGCCCATTATGAAGCTTTGGGGACTTTTAAAGAAAGAAAATGTGGCTATAAACGTCTGCGATGCCCACGCAAACGAAAGAATAGGCTGTATAAACAACGTTTACGCCGCAAGCTACAGGGCGTCTATGGTTGTTCTCTGTGTAAACCACAATGAATTTAAGGATATTGACTTTGACAAATTAAAGGAGGCTATGTCGGGGAACATAATACTCGACACCCGTAATTTCTTTGATAAAGATTTGCTTGAAAGCAAGGGTTTCGAATATGTTCTTTTAGGCAACGGCAGATAAGCTATGAAAAAGGTACTTATAATCGCTAACCAGTTTCCCCCTATGGGCGGCTCGGGAGTTCAGCGCAGTGTTAAATTTGTTAAAAATTTAAGATATTTTGACTATGAACCCGTTGTTCTGACGAGGGAAATAGGTAATATGCCCGTTAAGGACGAAACTCTTCTTAAGGATATACCCGAGGGGGTCAAAATTTACAGAACAAAGGCCTATGAAGCCCCTGAGCTTAAGGGCATATTCAGGCTCCCCGGAAAGGTTTTGGGAAATCTTACAATACCCGATTCGGCTTATTTCTGGTATAAGAAAACAAGGAAAAAAGCCCTTAAAATAATAAAAGAGGAGGGAATAGACATAGTCTATACAACCTCCGCCCCCTATTCAGACCATCTTTTGGGGCTTTATATAAAAAAAAAACAGGGCTTAAGTGGGTAGTGGATTTCAGAGACGAGTGGACGAACAACCCCTATACTCTTGACAGCCCCTATAACCCTGTAAGAACGAAAATCGAGAAGAAAATGGAGCGGAAGGTGGTTGAAAACGCCGACAGGCTCATAGCCAATTCTTCTGTTATGAGGGCTAACTTTATAAAAAACAACCGCTTAAACGGCGATAACTTTTACGTTATACCCAACGGCTACGACAAAGAGGACTTTGAGACTCTTGACCTAACTCCTCCCCAAAATTCCGAATTTACGCTTGTCTACACAGGTGTCCTCTACGGCAGGCGCAAGCCCGATGTTTTCTTTAAGGCTCTTTCGGAGCTTATAGAGGAAAACAAAATCGACAAAAACAAAATAAACGTTCAACTTATAGGAAATTATCACAGGGATAAGCTACAGGCTCAGATTGACGGCTTCGGCCTTAAGGGCGTTATTGAAATTGTGGGCTATGTGCCTCACGATGAGTGTATAAAAAAACAGCTTTCCGCCGACTGTCTGCTTTTAATAGAGGGGGGAGGCCGAGGCGCCGACGCTTTCTACACAGGCAAGGTTTTTGAATATATGAACACGGAAAGACCCGTTCTTTCGCTGCTTCCCGAAGGAGTGGCTAAGGATTTGGTTTTAAAAAGCGGCATAGGTCTTGTTTCCGAAACCTCCGATGTTAAGGGGGCTAAGAGCAACCTGCTTAAATATTATAAGGACTGGGAAAGAGGAAAATTAAGCTTTACGGGCAACAGAAAGGTTATAGATAAATATGAGAGAAAGGTTTTAACGGGGAAATTAGCGAAAATCTTTGATAAGTAGGGGCGGTTTTATGACAAAATACAGAATTTTGTTGTGGATATTGATTGTTGTTATGCTCAGTGTTATTTTTGCCTTTTCGAGTCAATCCGGCGAGGATTCCGTTGCTTTAAGCACAGCAGTAGCGGAAGAACAGCAGCATATTACTTCTCAGCTTGCAGAGGGAGGAATAACGGAGATTGACGACTTTATTTACGCACATATAAGGTCTATGGCGCACTGTATTTTATACTTTTTGTTATCTGTGTTCATTTTTATACAGTGCAGGCTTTACGGAATCAAGCCCCTTTATACTTTTGTCCTTGCGGTTTTCTGCTGCTTTTTATACGGCTTAAGCGATGAATTTCACCAAAAGTTCGCAGAGGGAAGAACCTCCTGTATGGAGGACGTCCTGGCTGATACTTTAGGTGCCTGCGTCAGCGGTGTTTTAAGCCTTATTTTTGAGAAACTGTTTATATTATTTAAGGGAGTAAGGAAATGAAAGTAATTCATTTTATATCCGGAGGAGATACCGGAGGGGCAAAAACCCACGTTTTATCTCTTCTTAAGAATCTTTTAAAACTGAATATCGATGTTTCCCTGCTCTGTATTATGGAGGGTGTATTTACGGAGGAAGCCAAAGAAATTGGTATTCCCGTAAAGATTATACCTCAGGAAAAACGCTATGACGTGCGGGTTTTTAAGAAGATTGCCGACTATATAAATGGCAGCGGAGCGGATTTGGTTCACTGTCACGGGGCAAGAGCCAACTATATAACAATGTTTATAAGACACAAGGTCAAAGCCCCTATGATAACGACCCTCCACAGCGACTACAAGCTTGACTTTGCCGGAAATTTTAAGAAAAACCTTATTTACACCCCCATAAACGCTTTTGCCTTAAGACGGTTTTCCTGCATACTTACGGTAACGGAAGCCTTTAGGGCTATGATGGAAGAAAGAGGCTTTAAGGCCGAAAGACTTAGGGTCATTTACAACGGCATAGATATGGAAAACATTCCTCCCGTTATGGAAAAAGACGATTTTTTGAAAAAATACTGCCCTGCCGAAGTCAAGAATAAGCTTCTTGTAGGCATAGCGGCCAGATTTCAGGCTGTTAAGGGGGTTGATGTTTTTATAAAGGCCGCCGAAAGGGTTTTGAATAAGAGAAAGGACACGGCATTTCTGATTGCCGGGGACGGCGACGAGGGCGAAAAGCTTAAGGCCTATGTCAGGGAGCGCAACATAAAGGGAATTTATTTTTTGGGTCAGCTTCCCTATGACCTTATAGACAGTTTTTACAACGCCCTTGACGTAAACGTATTATCAAGCTATTCCGAAAGCTTCCCCTATGCTCTTTTAGAGGGAGGCAGGATGAAAAAGGCAACGGCCTCCACTCTTGCCGGAGGGGTGGCTGAAATGATTGACAACGAAAAAACAGGGCTTTTATCCCCTACAGGCGATTTTGAAAAGCTTGGGGACAACATAGGCAGACTCTTAAAGGACGAGGGCTTAAGAAATATGCTTGGGAAGAATTTCTATAATAAAATAAACAGCGATTTTTCTCTTGTGTCTATGGCTAAAAGGCACGTTAAAATATACAGCGAGGTAATTGAAAATGAAAAAGCATAAATTTAATGTAATAGATGTTATTGTTTTGATTGTTGTTATTGCGGTTATAGCCGCTGTGGTTTACAGAATTGTAAGCGTAAGCCACAATGTGGGGGACGCAAACCTTCTCTCGGAAGAACAATATATGTATGTGGAGCTTTACGCTAACCAGGTTGTTCCCGAAGCGGTTGAAACCCTTAAGCCCGGGGACTTGCTTGTGGCAAACGGCGCACAGACAACGGGAGAGGTTGTCTATGTTGAGGCAGAGCCTGCGGCCTATATAGGTGTAGACTCAGACGGGAACACCGTTTTAACACAGCACCCCCTCTGGAAAGACCTCCACGTTATAATAAGAGACAAAGTAAATCCCTCCGAGGTGACCCTTAAAGCCGGGGGACAGGAGGTCAGAGTAAACTACACCTATATCCTCAAAACACAGCAGTTTGAGGGAAATTCAAAGGTAAGAAACATAGAGTTTGTTCTTATAGACGAGGCCGAGAGCTTAGAACCAGAAACAATGTTCGGAAATATGTCAAGCTTTGTGGAGGAATAAATCTCGGCTATTGAGGTGATTTTATGAATTTTAAGGAAAGCTTAACAGGCGGCCTTATATTTTGGTTTTTAAATTCATATGAAGAAAGCAAAACGAAAAAGTTTTTTGCCTCTTTCGGCAGGCTTGTAAAGGAAAGTGTGCTTTACAGAGCCTTAAGCGGATATGTCCATTCGGGAGCCTACGTTTTAGACAGCGGAATTGTAAGACTCTTTAATGTGCTTCTTGCGGCTTTTGCGGGACTCTGCGACAGGGCGGAGAGTTTAACAGAGGGTAGCTTCTTTTTAAGAATTGTTAAGAAAATCGTAAGCTGTAAGGAAATTTTCCTCTGTATTTTAGTTGCCTACCCCTTTACAGACCTTATAATAAGGAAAACCGCAGGCGTGCTTGCAGGCCCCTGGGACGAGCTTTACTTTTTCGGGTTTTTACTTCTCCTTGTTTTCGATTTTATATATAACCATAAGGACAGGAAATATATTGTTTCACCCTTAAACCTGCCTGTTATAATATTTTTGGCGGTTATGTTCGGCTGTTATTTTGTGGTTTCACCCGACAGAACAATCGGTTTCGAGGGAATGAGGGCTGTCTGCGAATATATGTTCTGGTTTTTCCTCGTGCTTAAGCTCTGTGACAGCGACAAAATCGGAAAAAGACTTTGCATCTGCCTCTTTATCGTTATAGGCATAATGGCCGTACACGGCATTTATCAGTATATTATTGCCGTGCCTATGCCCTCCTCCTGGGTTGACCACAACGAGGCAGGGGTCAGAACAAGAGTTTACTCCATACTTACAAGCCCCAATGTTTTGGGCAGTCTTTTTACTCTGACAATTCCCGTAGGTGTCGGGCTGTTTTTGGAGGAAAAAAACAACAAAATTAAAATATTCTACGGCCTTGTTATACTGTGTATGCTTGCTTCACTGGCCTTTACATTTTCAAGAGGGGCTTGGATGGGCTTTATGGCGGCGGTTATTGTGTTTGTGCTGTTTTATGACGCAAGGCTTTTAATTCCCGTTTTGGCTCTGTCTGTTTTGGCGGTTTTTCTTGTTCCCGACATAGGAAACAGAATAAGCTATATGCTCAGCGCCGACTATATAGAGTCCTCTATGAACGGCGGCAGGCTTATAAGGTGGCTGGACGGGCTTAAGGTTTGGACTTACGGAAAGCTTACGGGGGTAGGTTTAGGCCACTTCGGGGGCGCCGTAGCCATAAACCACGGTATGCAGTATTTAGTAGGCGAGGACTATATGGAAACCTTTTATATGGATAATTATTATTTAAAAACAATGATAGAAACGGGAATTGTAGGGCTTTCAGCCTTTGTGTTCCTTATGTATCAGGTGTTTATAAACTCCGTAAGAGCCGTAAAGGTCTCAAAGGAGAACAAATATTTAAAAATAGGCATAATGTCGGGGCTTTTCGGCATAATTATCCACAATTTGGTGGAAAACATTTTCGAGGTTCCCCTTATGTCAACGGAATTTTGGGTTTTTGCCGCTGTTTTAATGTCTTTTTGGTATAGAAAGACTATTGAGCCTCCCCTTGTGAAGGGGAGGGGAACCGCCGCTTAAGCGGTGGTGGAAGGGTCGTCCTTCTGCACCAAACTGCATTACAGCCAATTACTCAGAGAGAAGAGAGAACGCTATGACAAATGTACTTATAACGGGTTATCACGGCTACGGTAATTACGGCGATGAGGCCACTCTTTTAGCAATAAAAGAGGGTATCGAAAAAATGAATCTTGACGTAAAAATTACCGCCCTGTCTTACAACCCGGAATTTACGAAAACAGAATATGGTATAGACGCCGTACAGAGATTTAACGTCTTTAAGGTGTTTTGGGCAGTTTTTAAGAACAAGGTTGTCATTTCCGGCGGAGGAACCCTCCTTCAGGATATTTCAAGCACACGTTCTCTTTTCTATTATTTGGCTATAATTAAGCTGTCAAAGCTCTTAGGCAAGAGGGTTATGGTTTATGCCAACGGCATAGGCCCCGTAAACAAGGACTTCAACCGGCGGCTTATAGGGAGGATTCTGAACAAGGTGGATATTATTACCCTGAGAGAGGAACCTTCCTTAAACGACCTTGTAAGTATGGGTGTTACTAAGCCCCCGACCTACGTTACGGCGGATCCTGCCTTTAACCTTGTTTCCGCCCCCGAGAAAAGAGCGGAGGGAATACTTTCCTGCGAGGGGATCCCCACGGATAAGCCTATTGTGGGGGTAGCCGTAAGAGAGTGGAAAAAGGCGAAATACGGAGAGGACTATATAAGGGAAATCGCCATAGCCTGCGACGGGCTTATAAGAGGGGGAAACACCGTACTCTTTATACCCATGCAGTATAAGGCGGACTCCGAATTTTCACACAGGGTTATGGAGCTTATGGAGGAAGAGAGCTATATATTAAAGCAGGCCTATAAGCCCAAAGAGATTATGGCCGTTATAGGACAGCTTAAGCTGACCATAGGTATGCGGCTTCACTCCCTTATTTTCAGCAGTGTGAAGAATGTGCCTATGCTGGGGATAATTTATGACCCTAAGGTTGAATATTATCTTGAGGTTTTGGGTATGGATTGTGCGACGGACATAAGAGAGGACAGGCTCTTAGGGGCGGATATTGTGCGGCTTGCGGACAATATTTTTGACAACTACGATAATTATAAGGAGCTTTTACAGTCAAGAACAGCTCCCCTTCTTGCAAAGGCAAAGAAAAACGATAAATTTTTGAAAGAGCTTATCAAAAAAGCATAAACAGGAGATGAGAAAATATGTCGGGAATTTGTAAAATTATGGGCGTGCCCTTTAACAACATAAATATGACAGAAGCCGTAGGCATAACCTTAATAAATCTAAAGGAAAGAAAAAAGACAGTCATATATACCCCCAACCCCGAGATGGTTATGGCCGCTCAAAAGGATAGGGAGTTTATGCAGGTTTTAAACTCCGCCGAGATTCTTCTTCCCGACGGAATAGGCATAGTCAAGGCTTCTAAGTTTTATCACAACCCCATTAAGGAAAGAGTAGCGGGCTGCGACTTTATAGAGATTCTTTTCGGCAAAATAAAAACCTCAATAAACACTGTTTATCTTTTGGGAAGTGCAGAGGGAGTGGCGGAAAAGGCAAAGCAGAGAATGCAGAGGAGATACAGGGGCTTAACAATCTCAGACACCCACCACGGCTATTTTAAAGACGGCTCTCCCGAGGAAAAGGAGGTTATAGACGAAATAAACAGGCTTAACCCTGAGGTTCTTTTGGTGGGTTTAGGCTTCCCCAGACAGGAAAAGTGGATAGCCAAACACAGAGATCACCTTAACTCCATTATAATAATGGGCGTAGGGGGCAGCCTCGATGTCTTAAGCGGAAACACAAGAAGAGCCCCGGAATTTTACAGAAACCACGGCCTTGAGTGGTTTTACAGGCTTATAACCCAGCCCTCAAGGTTTAAGAGAATGCTTGTTTTGCCCGTCTTTATGATAAGAGCCATAGGCGAAAGATTCGGCGCCAAAATTGAATTTAAGGGCGACAAGGTTATAATTAAAAAGATGGACGGTAAAAATAAGAAGAGAAAAACCGCAGGCAGCAGTAAAAGTAAAAGGAAGTAAGTAAAATGGAAGCGTGGGTCTTGCTTGTTGTTTTATACGGAATTTTAAAGGGTCTCAGAGACTTATTTAAGAAAAAAGCCCTTGAAAAAAACGAGGTTATGGAGGTTTTGTTCTTCTTTTCACTCCTCGCTTTTTTGTTTGTAACCCCAAGTGCAGGGGAGGCACTTTCCCTCGATATGTCTTACATAGGCCTTATAGCCCTTAAAACCTTCTTCGTCTTTTCCGCATGGATTTGCGGCTTCGGGGCTATTAAGAAAATTCCCGTAAGCCTTTACGGCGTTTTAGACCTGTCGGGAGTTTTGTTTTCAACCCTTATGGGTGTAGGGCTTTTGGGAGAAAGCTTAAGTCTTAACCAAATTACAGGCCTGTGTATTGTTCTTGTGGGGCTTATACTTGTAAACTACAGAAAAAATGAGACAGGAGAAAGGGCGGAGCCAAAATATGTAATAATGGCGGTTTTAAGCTGCGTCTTAAACGCTTCAAGCGGTGTTATGGACAAGGTTTTAATGAAGTATATGGAAAGCAGTCAGCTCCAGTTTTGGTTTATGTTTCTTATGTTTGTCTTTTACGGGTTGTATATAGTCATTACAAGAACCAAAATAAGCCTTAAATCCGTTTGTAAAAACTATTGGATACTCCTTGTGGCTTTAACTCTTGTAATAGGCGACAGACTTCTGTTTTTGGCAAACGCCGACAAGGGCAGCAGCGTCTCCGCTATGACACTTATAAAGCAGTCCGCCTGTTTTGTAACCATCTTAGGCGGAAAGCTTTTGTTCAATGAAAAAAATATATTAAAAAGACTGCTGTGCGCAGGCTTAATACTATTTGGAATATTTATTTCCGTCATATAACAGGAGGGATGTTAAAATGAAAATAAAATTAACCGTAATTTTAGGGGTTTTAATTGTATTAGGTCTGACCGCCTGCGGAGGCAGCTCCCAAAAGGAATATAATATTTCCGAAGCCGGAACATGGGCGGACGGTATATATTCAACGACTGCCGAGGGCAAAAACGGAAGCTTCGATGTGGCCGTAACAATAGAAGATGGCTATATAACAAACATCAACGCAGAGGACAACCGGGAAACAGAGGACATAGGCGGAGCCGCTATAGAAGAGCTTACTGAAAAAATGACACAGGAGCAGACCTATGACGTAGACGCCGTTTCGGGGGCAACCGTTACCTCGGAGGCTTTAAAGGAAGCCGCAGCAAGATGTCTTGAGCTGGCCTCTTAAGGCATAAAACGAAAAATAATTTGACGAACGGACTTAAATAATATATAATCTATTGTATATTTTATATTTTTTATATTTGTGAAGCAGGGGGGCGTATATTTATGGATTTGCTTGAGGTTTTAAAGGAAACAGGAAAAAGTGAGGATTTTGAAGAAAGCAAAAACTACTATTTTCAAAGGCATATCTGCAAAGCCGACGGGAAAGAAAGAAAGGTCAATTTGGATTTCTGTCTTGAAAACGACATAACGGATAAGGCGCTGCGTTTCGGAATATGCCCCGGCTGCGGAAAGGTTTTCTACCACAGAGATTTTAAATCGGGCAAATTATAAGGAGGGTTTTTAAATGGCAAACGAAAGCGGAAACAGGTTCGGCGAAACAGCCGGTTTTATTCACAGCTATATACAGGAGGACTTAAAGGGAGAGCTGAACAAGGTTCATACAAGGTTTCCCCCTGAACCAAACGGCTATCTCCACATAGGCCACGCAAAGGCTATCTGCCTCAATTTCGACATTGCGGAGCTTTACGGAGGAAAGTGCAACCTGCGTTTTGATGACACAAACCCGGCAAAGGAGGATACGGAGTTTGTAAACTCCATAAAGGAGGACATACGCTGGTTAGGCTTTGACTGGGAGGACAGACTCTATTACGCTTCTTCTTATTTTGATAAGATGTATGAATATGCGGTTGTTCTTATTAAAAAGGGAAAGGCCTTTGTCTGCGATATGAGTGCGGAAGAGATTAAAACCGCCAGAGGAGATCTTGTTACGCCGGGGAAAAACAGCCCCTGGAGAGAGAGGTCTGTCGAAGAAAACCTTGACCTTTTTGAAAGAATGAAAGCAGGGGAGTTTGCCGACGGAGAAAAAACCTTAAGGGCCAAAATAAATATGGCCTCTCCCAACATAAATATGAGAGACCCGGTAATTTACAAAATCGTCCATATGTCCCACCACGCCAGCGGCGACAAATGGTGTATCTATCCCATGTATGACTTTGCCCACCCGGTAGAGGACGCCATAGAGGGAATTACCCACTCCCTCTGTACCCTTGAATTTGAGGATCACCGCCCTCTCTATGACTGGGTTATAAGAGAAATAGGCATTAATTATGAGATTGTCCCCAGACAGATTGAATTTGCAAAGCTTAATTTAACGGATACCATAATGGGCAAGAGATATTTGAGAAACCTCGTTGAAACGAATCAGGTTGACGGCTGGGATGACCCCCGTCTTTGTACAATCTGCGGCATAAGACGCAGGGGCTATACTCCGAGGGCAATAAGGAATTTCTGCGAAATGATAGGCGTTGCAAAGGCAAATTCCACGGTTGATGCGGCACAGCTTGAATACTGCGTAAGAGAGGATTTAAAGGATATTACTCCTGTGACTATGGCGGTTTTAGACCCTGTTAAGGTTGTTATAACAAACTACCCCGAGGGAAAAAGCGAGCTTCTTCCCGTTGAAAACCACCCCAATAACGAGGCCTTAGGCTCAAGAGAGGTTGAGTTCGGAAGAGAAATATATATAGAACGGGAGGACTTTATGGAAAATCCCCCGAAGAAATATTTCAGACTTTCTCCCGATAAGGAGGTTCGCCTTAAGGGAGCCTATTTTATAAAATGTACGGGCTTCGACAAGGACGAAGAGGGAAATATTACAACAATATATGCGGAATATGACCCTGAAACAAAGGGCGGAAACTGCACCACCAGAAAGGTAAAGGGTACCATTCACTGGGTTTACGCCCCTAAGGCAATAGAGGCAGAGGTTAATCTCTATGAAAACCTGACAATTACAGACGAAAATTCAAACACAATATTGAACCCCGATTCCATAAAGACGGTGAAAACTAAGCTTGAGCCGAGCCTTGCCGGGGTAAAGCCTATGGACAGGTTCCAGTTTATGCGTCTGGGCTATTTCATAGCGGATTCAAAGCATTGTAAAGAGGATAAGCTTGTATTTAACAGAATTGTTTCGTTAAAGAGCTCCTTTAAGCCCGAAAAGGCATAAATAAGGAGCATATGAGGAGTGGTCTATGAGTTATTATGAGGACGACAGAAGGGGCAGAAATAATAGAAAGGGAAGCAAAAAAACAAGGGGTTCAAATTCGGGGAAACGCCGCAAAAAGAAAAGCGGAACAGGGCTTTTTTTCAAGGTTCTGTTTTCGGTTATACTTTTGTATTCGGCGGTTGTGGGCTGTTATATAGGCTATACCTATTTTAATTCCGATGAAACAGATGATTTCTTTTCGGGCCAAAATCAAATCGCAAATGCCGTGGCGAATGCGTTTACTCCCGTTCTTCCCACTTATACAAACCTTGTTGTTCTGGGAACGGACGAGGAGGGAACCAGAACCGACACAATTATGGTTTTAAACTATAATTCCAAAACGGGGAAGCTTACCCTTATTTCCGTGCCGAGGGACTCCTATATTGAGGTTTCCGAGGAGGATTTTGACGCTATGCAGTCGGAATATCCCGAACCGGGCAGCAGGGAGATGAAAATAAACCATGTCTACCACTATGCCCCCGAGGGGGAAAAAGAGGAGCTTGCCGCCAAATATGCGGGAGAGCTTTTGGGTATAGACATAGACTACTATGTCCTTGTGGACTTTGAGGCCTTTACCTATCTTGTGGATTCTATCGGCGGTATAGAGTATGACGTGCCTATGGATATGTATTATTACGACCCTGAATTTGACTTCCTTATTGACCTTAAAGTAGGAGTTCAGACCCTGAACGGAGAACAGGCGGAGCAGCTTGTCCGCTTCCGAAAGGGCTATTCAAATCAGGACTTAGGCCGTGTTTCCACTCAGCAGAGCTTTGTAAAGGCTCTTATAGGGGAGCTTGCCAAAAAGGAAAATATACTTTCAAACCCCGTGGCCTATATCAATACTATCATAAACTATGTAAAGACAAATATAGGCGTCACTGACGCAGCCTCTTATTTATCCGTTTTAAACAGCTTCGATACGGAAAATATTACAAGCTTTACCGTCCCCGGAACCTCGGCATCCATAGACGGAGTGTCCTGTTATCAGGTAGACAGAGACCTGACGGATTATCTTATAAAATCTGTCTATAACGGAACCTATGGGGAAACTTATGAAACAATAAGCAGCATAGGCAAGGACATCGTCATTTTAAACGGAGGCTATACAAACGGTCTCGCAGGGGTATACAGAGGAAAGCTTGAAGAGGACGGCTTTACGGTAAGCTCCGTAGGGGACTTTGACGGTCTTAAGTCCGATACTACCAAAATATACGTTGACAATAAAGGCGAAGGGCAGGACTTACAAGAGTATTTCAGCGATTCCACCGTCATAATAGGAGAGGAAAAGCCTGCAGAGGGCGATATTGCAGTTGTTTTGGGTGTCGGAGAAACCTAAGAGTTAAGAGGCTCCAAAGACCCGGTTAAAGAGAGTGTGGTTTTAAGTGGATAAAAAAATAATTGTTATAGGGGGCGGCGCCTCGGGGCTTACGGCGGCTATAGCCGCAGCCCGGACGGCCGAGGAAAACAAGACGGATATAAAGATAACAATATGTGAAAGAATGAACAGAGTGGGCAAAAAAAATACTTGCGACGGGAAACGGCCGCTGCAACTATACAAACAGGAATGTTTCCGTTAAACACTATTTCGGGGAACACCCTGCCTTTACTAAGCCTGCCCTTGAATTTTTGGACTTTGACGGAACAATAAACTTTTTCCTGCGTTTGGGCGTATTTCCCAAAGAGGAGACCGAGGGCAGAATGTATCCCTATTCGGAACAGGCCTCCTCTGTTTTGGACTGTTTAAGGCTTGAGGCGGAGCGTCTTAAAATAGAGTTTAAAACAGACTTTGACGTAAAAGAGGTTAAATATAAGGGCGGCGGCTTTTCCGTTTTGTCTTATAAGGGAGAGACCTTAAGCTGTGACAGGGTCATAATGGCCTGTGGAGGCTGTGCTTCCCCTGATTTGGGCTCAAACAGCTCCGGCTTTAAGCTTCTTGAGGGCTTAGGTCACACTGTTTCTCCCTTTTCCCTGCCCTTGTTCAGCTCAAACTTAAGGGAGATTTTCTTAAAGCCCTTTCAGGTATAAGGTTTAAGGGCTGTGCGGGGCTTTCAGTAAACAACCACACAGTAAGAGGGGAAAAGGGAGAAATCCTCTTTACAGACTACGGTGTTTCAGGCATAGCCGTCCTCCAGCTTTCGGGCTTTTTAAAAGACACAGAAAACGGAAAGGCCTATTTAAACATAGACTTTATGCCCGAATATGAAACGACAGAGGTTTTCGGGCTTTTGAATATGAGAGTGAGGGATCTTTCCCACCTTACAACGGAGAATTTTTTCACAGGCCTTTTAAATAAAAGGATAGGAAATGTAATAGCCAAAAAATCGGGGATAGAAAAGCTGTCATATCCCGTTTCGGGGTTTAATAAGAATTTGCTTTGGTCAATGGCCTATAACATTAAATTTTTTAAAGCGGAAATTATCGGCACAAACGGTTGGAAAAATGCCCAGACAACAGCAGGGGGAGCCGCCACGAAGCAGTTTTATTCCGCAACCTTAGAGTTAAAAAGGGTGCCAGGGTTATACTGCTGCGGAGAAATTTTCGATATTTACGGAGAATGCGGCGGCTATAATTTGCAGTGGGCCTGGTCAAGCGGATATTTGGCAGGGGCAAGCGCCGCAGGGAGCTTAATATGTTAAGAATAGGAAACATTAAAATTTCCGTTAAGGAAAAGCTGACGGAGGCTCTGCTCAAAAAAGCTCTTTCGGAAAAGCTTAAGACAGATATTAAAACCATTAAAACCGTCAGTATACACAAAAAAAGCATAGACGCCAGAAAAAAAACCGATGTTGTATATAATTTAAACCTTGATTTTTCGGCGGAAAACGAAAAAAAGATTCTTAAACGCAGGGACGTAAGCCTTGTTAAGGAGCCTGTTTATATTATAAAAAAAGCCGAGGCTGATTTCCGCCCCGTTGTTGTTGGCTTCGGCCCCGGCGGCTTTACGGCAGGGCTGTGTCTTGCGGAAGCAGGCCTTAAGCCGGTTATACTGGAAAGAGGGGACTGTATAGAAAAAAGAAAGGCAAAGGTAAATAAATTTTTCACAACGGGAACCCTCGACACGGAAAGCAATGTACAATTCGGTGAGGGCGGAGCCGGAGCCTTTTCAGACGGTAAGCTTAACACCGGCATAAACGACCCCCGAATTTCATATATACTTAAAATCTTCGTCCGCTTCGGCGCACCGGAGGAAATTTTATATTCCGCAAAACCCCACGTAGGCACGGACAGGCTCACGGAAATGGTAAAAAATATACGAAAAAGAATAGAGGAGCTTGGGGGAGAAATTCATTTTAACAAAAAGGTTACGGCTGTTGAAACAAAAAAGGGAGTTCTTAAGGCTGTTATTTGTAAAGATGAAGTTTTTCCCACAAAGGCGGCGGTTTTTGCTATAGGCCACTCCGCAAGGGACACTTTCGAGGCTTTAAACCGAACGGGTCTTGCTATGGAGCAGAAAAGCTTTTCCCTAGGTTTCAGAATAGAACACTCTCAGGAGTTTATAAACAATGCTGAATACGGAGAATTTGCAAAATATCTGCCTGCGGCTGACTATAAGCTTTTTACACACCTTGAAAACGGCAGAGGGGTCTATACATTTTGTATGTGTCCCGGAGGGTATGTTGTAGGGGCGGCTTCGGAAGCAGGGGGAGTTGTTACAAACGGTATGAGCAATTCAAGCCGCAGCGGCAAAAACGCCAACTCAGCCGTTTTGGTTTCCGTAGGCCCCAATGACTTCGGTTCAGCCCACCCTTTGGCAGGCATAGACCTCCAGAGGAACCTTGAAAGAAAGGCCTATATATTGGGAGGAGAAAACTATTTTGCTCCCGTCCAAAATGTTGAAGATTTTTTGGAGGGCAAAGCCACAAGCCGTATAAGAGGTGCCGTTTCAACCTATATGCCCGGGGTAACGGCCTCCGATTTCAGAGAGCTTTTCCCCGATTATTTGTACTCTTCCCTGAGGGAGGGGCTTAAAGCCTTTGATAAAAAGATTACAGGTTTCGGAAGAGAGGCTCTTTTAACCGCAGTTGAAAGCCGCTCTTCCTCTCCTGTCAGAATATTGAGAGACAGAGAGAGTCTTGAAAGCCTGAGCCTTAAGGGTTTCTACCCCTGCGGCGAGGGGGCGGGCTATGCCGGGGGAATTATGTCCGCCGCTGCGGACGGCCTTAAATGTGCCGAGAAAATAATATCCCTTTACGGAAGAAAATCCTAATAAGTCCTTAAACAGAAGCCCTTAAAAGGGGCTTTTTTCGTCCCGAAAGTTATCTTAGGGCAATAATTGTTATCCTTGACCAACAAGGGGAAAGAAGAATATAATTAAGGAAAAGGTAAAAAAGATGTGGTGATTTTTATGGATAACAATAAGGATAAAAATACTGATAATGAGAAAACCGCTCTTAAGGTTTCCAAAATAAGCATAGAGGTAAACTGCGGTCTGTCGGCTTTAAAGCTTTTCTGCGGAATTTTCGGAAATTCGGCGGCTATGGTTTCCGACGCCGTTCACTCCCTGTCGGATGTTTTGTCTACTCTCGTGGTTATTATAAGGGTGAAGCTTGCGGCAAGAAGCTCAAACGCCGACCACAGCTACGGCCACGAAAGGTTTGAACCCGTGGCGGCCATTGTTTTATCCGGTATGCTGGCGGCTGTCGGGGCGGTAATAGGCATAACGGGGCTTAATAAAATTATTAGTTACGATTCCTTCTCCTATGGCGTCCCCTCGGCTCTTGCGGCAGGTGCGGCGGTTATTTCCCTTGTTACAAAGGAAATTATGTTTAAGTTTACAAAAGCCGCCGCAAAGAAAATAAATTCCGACGCCCTTATGGCCGACGCGTGGCACCACCGCTCCGATGCTCTCTTCGGTAGGAAGCTTCATAGGCATAGCCGGAGCAATGGCGGGCTTCCCGATTTTAGATCCTTTGGCCGCCGTTGTAATCTGTCTGTTTATTCTTAAGGTCGCTTACAGTATTTTCAGGAATGCGGCGGATAAGCTTGTAGACAAGGCCTGCGACGAGGAAACGAAAACGGAAATGAAAAAAATCATAAAGGAAACAGAGGGAGTAATTTCCCTTGACGACATTAAAACAAGACTTTTCGGTGCCAAAATTTACGTAGACGTTGAAATTTCCGCCGAAAAAGATCTCCACTTGACGGAAGCCCACACTATAGCCCAAAACGTACACGACAACATAAAAAAGAAATTTCCCCTTGTAAAGGATTGTATGGTTCACGTAAATCCCAAATAATTAATCAGCGGTTCCTTAAGACAACAAACCGGGAGCTGCCGTCTGCATTTTTTTCAAAAAAATTTAAATCAAAGAAAAAAGAATTGCCAAGCGGCAATTTTTTATTAAAAAAACAAATAAAAATAAGGAAAAAAGAATTGCCGCCGGCAATTCTTTTTTCAATAAAGAGAAGGTATTTTTATGGGGTTTTACAGTTTAAACATATTGGGGGATGTCTTAAACTGTGTGTGAAAATGTTTAAGGGTTTTCACAAGTATTATTATAACAGATTCGGCGATTATGTGTGACCTAAGATTAACAAATTTTTAAATTATTTTTGAACAGTTTGCACAAAGGGCTTTAAGGCTATTGAGATTTTGCACAAAAATATTGATTTTATAAGGGGAAGCTTTGACTAAGTTTCGTAGTCCTGTAAAATCCTCGCAAGCTCCTCATCGCCGTAGAAGTCTATGCCGGCGGAAAGCCTTTTCTGTTCCGTCTCCGGAAGAGCCGACACAGGGGTCTCGGTTATTTCCTTAACCTTATCCTCGGAAAATTCGTTTTTTCGGAAAACCGCCACATAGCCCTCATAGACCCCCAAGACATAGTGTTTGGGAGAATAAACCTTAAGATTTTTTGAAATGACAACTCTTTTACCGCTAAATTCCTTTATTTGCCAGGTGTCGAAAATCCCCTTAAATTCCGTCAGGGTAAGCCCCTGCCAGTTTCGGGGAGCAGTCGTTTCGCTTTGCTCCTTATGTCCGCCCAAATACACATATTCATATATTATTTTCGTGTTTGAATCTATTTTTTCCGCCTGTGAGGCTGCCGGCTCCGTCTCCGCCGCAAGGGGCTTTTCGGCAACATTTATTTTTTCCGGGTCGGGAGTAAACAAAAAATAGCCTGAAAGAACGCCAAGCGTCATAAGTGAGAGCATAAGCAGTACAATCAGGCACATTCTGTATTTTGTCATAACAACCGCCTCCGCTTCACAGTCTGTGTTTGTATGGTTATTATTGACAAAATATATTTATTTATACATAAAATTTGAAAATTTAAAAGGGTTTTATCCGTAAATTTCCTCTGTTAAGTAATATTCACTGTTTACAAGAATATCATTATAGTTTTCCGATGTAAGGGTTTGACCCTCAAGGGTTATTATGGGTACGTTTTTACTGCCGTTTGCGGTTTTTGTTTTTGTAAGGCTGTCTATATCACCGCCGCTTATAAGTATGTTTACGGCCTCGGCACAGGTCTCGGCTTCACTTGAAGCGTCTTTAAAAGATGTCATTGACAAAAAGCCCTGTTCAAAATCTCTGACAGCCGAAGCTTCGCCGTTTACTCCGGTTACAGTGGGAAATTCGTCTAAGGTATAGCCGTTGGTTATAAAATATCCTCCGCAGCCGCTTGCGATGTAGTCGGCTCCGGTTACACAGACCTCCAAATCACTATTAAGATAATAGCCTGAAAGATAGCGGCCCAAATCGTTCATTACCGCCACAGCCGTTTTTGCCGTTGTGGTACAGCTTTCAAGCTCTGTTCTTCCCGAGCGGCACTCAAGAGCCCCGTTTTTTAAATATGAAGAAAGCTTATTCATTATCCCCTTATACAGGTCTTGAGTTGCAGAGGTGTTTTCCCCCAGCAAAAATTCTATTGTTACCCCTTTGGTACTGTCCAAATTTTTTGTGCTTATAATATAATCCCCTATGTCCTCCCCTATTTTAACATTGTCATAGGTTACATAAAGGTCTGTGCATTCCGTATTCGGGTCTAAAATATCCAAATTTATAACGGGTATGCCCTCTGTATTAAGGCTGTCTATTTCCAAATCCGCCGATGTCACAGGGCAGAAAATAAGACATTTTATGTCCTGCTCGAAAAGCTCTTCTATCTGCTCCCTTTGTGTCTCTGCGTCATTTTCCCCATACCGTAGTATAATATTATAGCCTTTCTGCCAAAGCTTGTTTGTAAGCTCCTTTACAAGCTTTTTGCTGTACTCGTTTTCCTCCGGCATACTTATGGCTATGTTAAGCCTTTCCTCAGGGTCTGTCGGTATTGTATCTTCCTCTTCGGCAGCCGTTTCGCTTTCGGAATTATTAACACCTGTTCCGCAGCCTGCCCCAAACAGGGCAAAGGCTAAAGCTAAGGCAATTATCTTGAATTTCATTTTGCTTTCCTCTCTCTGGTTAAATATTTAATTCGGTTTATAAAAACTGCGTTGCAGCCTGTTTATTAAGGCTTTGCAGGGGCCGTCTGCCGTGCTCCGCGTGGCAGGTGGTCCCGTTCCCCTGCTTCGGTTTGGCTTTTAAGGCAATTTTTTATTGCCGCAAAAGACAAGCGTTACATTTTTTTCGTAACAGTTCAGCCGTCAATGTCATTTATTTAATTTAAGGGGCAATTTTTCAATTAAGGGTGTAACC
>JAJQFB010000008.1 GCA_021201395.1 Clostridiales bacterium
TTACACCCTTAATTGAAAAATTGCCCCTTAAATTAAATAAATGACATTGGTTCAGCCAAATCACTCGCAAAGCGTCTGCTTCGCATCCGCCGTCGTTACACGACTCATTTTTTGCTCGTTATTTGGCGTTCCGCTCGTGCTTTATTTGGAGAAACTTCTTTAGGAAACAAGTTTCCACAGAATTTTCTCCAAATAAAGCACGGCTGAACTGTTACTCAAAAATAAATGGCAGCGCCGGCAGCCTCCCGGCCGTCACCTCTTAAATTATACTATATTTTTTAAAAAAAGTAATAGGTAATTAGAGGCAGCCCGCATTAATCTGAAAAATTTCCGCATAAATTCCACATAACCCCCATAAGCCTTCCTAAATCATTTGCTATATTTAAGCCGTAAAAAAACAAGGAGGCAATAATTGGTTTGAGCTTGCCCGGAAAAAAATACAGACAAACAATAAAACACAGCGGAAGCGACAGGACGGAGAGTTTATCGCTTCCGTTTTTCACTGCATGAAAAAATTTTTTGAAACAAGTTGTTTCCTTCGGCATATTATATGGAAAAGCATAAGGAAGGAGGTGAAACTATGGATTTTACGATTAACAAAAACCTGACGGATATAAATTATACTCAGGGCAATATAAGCAGGATAAAATATATTGTTATTCACTATACTGCTAATGACGGCGACACGGCCTACGCCAACACGGTCTATTTTAAGTCGGTAAACAGAGGGGCTTCGGCTCACTATTTTGTAGACGAAAAAAGCGTGTGGCAGTGCGTGGAGGACAAGGATATAGCCTGGCACTGCGGAACAACGGGAAAATATTATCACGATGAATGCAGAAATTCAAACAGCATAGGCGTAGAGCTTTGTTCAAAAAAGGATCCTGCCGGGAAATACTATATTGACAACAGAACAATAAACACAGCCGTGGAGCTTGTAAGCTATCTTATGGAGCTTTACAACGCGGGAATTGACAATGTTTTAAGGCACTACGATGTAACACACAAAAACTGCCCGGCACCCTTTGTTGAGGACGAAAGTCAATGGACTGCATTTAAAGACAGGCTTATAAGAAAGGAGGAGGAAGAAGTGGTTGAGGCAATAACAATGACAATAAACGGCAAAAATTATATTATTAACCGTATACTGAAAGATGACAAAAACTATATAGCCCTGTCGGAGCTTCAGGGAGCAGGTTTTGATGTGGGCTATGACAGCGAAACAAAAATTCCAAGCTTAGACAACCGTTTGTCTGAAATTTCTATAAATGTAGACGGCGAAGACAAAAGTGTTGAGGGGCTGAATCTCAAGGGCTACAACTATTGTAAGCTGAGAGATATTGAAGAAGCCGTAGGAAGCTTCAGCATAGGCTACAGCGGCAACAAAATTGAAATAACAACCCTCTGTACGGCAGAAGAGGAAAAGGCTGAGAACGATGAAAACAGCGAGGAATAATTAAAAATACCGCCGAAGCAGGCATTTTAAGCAGGCTTCGGCGGTTTATGTTTTTATAATCTTAAATATTATGAGATTTCGGCTCTTTTGTTTTTTGCGGCTTTTATAAAGTCTCTGAAAAGAGGGTGGGGCTTGTTGGGACGGGACTTAAATTCCGGGTGGAACTGTACGCCCACAAACCAGGGGTGAACCTCTTTTTTAAGCTCAACTATTTCAACAAGTCTTTCATCGGGAGAAAGCCCTGCGAAAACAAGGCCTGCTTCTCCGAAAGCCTTTTTAAATTCATTGTTGAACTCGTAGCGGTGGCGGTGGCGTTCATATATAAGCTCCGCTCCATAGGCTGCGTGGGAATGGGTTCCCTCCGTCAGCTTACAGGGATAGGCTCCCAGACGCATTGTTCCCCCCATATCCTCAATGTCCTTTTGCTCCGGCATAAGGTCTATTACCGGGTGGGCGGAATGGGGAGAGTTTTCGGAAGTATCCGCGTCATCGTATTTTAATATGCTTCTTGCGTACTCTATAACTCCGCACTGCATACCGAGACAGATACCGAAGAAAGGAATTTTCTTCTCCCTTGCGTAGGTAATAGAGGAAATTTTACCCTCAACACCTCTCTGGCCGAAGCCTCCGGGAACGAGAATACCGTCAACTCCCTCAAGAAGGCTTAAGTCGCCTCCCTTAAGCTCCTCAGAGGGTACCCAGCGGATATTGACCTTGACCCCTGTGTGGATTCCTGCGTGGTGAAGAGATTCAACTATAGAGAGGTAGGCGTCGTGAAGAGCCACATACTTCCCCACAAGAGCTATTGTGACGCTGCCCTCTACGTTCTTTTCCATTTCCACAACCCTGCACCAGTCCCCGAGATCCGGCTTTTCCGTTTCAACCTTAAGCTTCTTACAGACTATTTCGGCTAAATTTTCTCCCTCAAGAAGCAGGGGCACCTGATAAATAGAGTCGCAGTCTATATTTTCAATTACACATTCCTTTGTAACGTTGCAGAAAAGGGCAAGCTTTGACTTTTCGTTTTCCGAGATGTGGTGTTCCGTCCTGCAAACTATTATGTCGGGCTGAATACCTATTTGAAGAAGCTGCTTTACGGAGTGTTGGGCCGGCTTTGTTTTAAGCTCCTGAGATTTTGAAAGATAGGGAATAAGGGCGACGTGAATATAGAGTACGTTTTCCTTTCCCGCCTCATAGCTTACCTGCCTTATGGCCTCTAAAAAGGGTTCGCTTTCAATATCGCCCACGGTTCCGCCGATTTCCGTTATAACGAAGTCGGCGCCCGTTTTTTTGCCCCTGTAAACCCTGTCCTTTATTTCATTTGTTATATGGGGTATAACCTGAACGGTTCCCCCTAAGTAGTCGCCCCTGCGCTCTTTATTTAAAACAGACCAGTATATTTTGCCTGTTGTTACATTGCTGTTTACGGAAAGATTTTCATCGACAAATCTCTCGTAGTGGCCTAAGTCAAGGTCGGTTTCGGCGCCGTCCTCGGTTACGAAAACCTCTCCGTGCTGATAGGGGCTCATAGTCCCCGGGTCTATGTTTATGTAGGGGTCGAATTTCTGTATTGTAACCTTGAAGCCTCTTGCCTTAAGAAGCCTTCCCAAGGAAGCAGCCGTTATGCCCTTGCCTAAGCCGGAAACAACTCCCCCCGTAACGAAAATATATTTGGTCCGCATTTTTATTCTCCTTTTTCTGATATGCTAAACAGTAAATCACAAATAAAACCACAGATAATTTTATAATTTTAAGAATAAAAAGTCAAGGTATTTTGAAAAAAATATATGGACATAATGAGATTTTTCATATAAAATAGAATACGGGAGATAAATAGGAGGAAATTATGGACTGGAACAGGGCGAAAAACTATACTATTATTCTTCTGCTTGTTTTAAACGGCCTGCTGCTGGGGCTTAATCTGAGAAATCATATAAATAAAAGACTTTCGGCGGCGGAGGTAAACAATATTAAGACGGTTCTCGAAAATAACGGCATAGCCGTAGAGGCCGAAATTCCGCGGGCTTCCGAAAATCTTTCCCAGCTTACCCTAAGCGGAGAGGGCTATAATCTTTTTGAGCTTGTAAATATATTTTTTGAACCAAATGTAAACGTTAAGCGGACAGAGGAATTTAATGTAACAATATTTAAAGCAGGCAGCAAAACATTAAGAATTAACGGCGGAACCATAGACTATACAGACAAAGACGCAGCAGCCGCAAGCCTTGAAGAAGCCGAAGTAACAGCGGAGGGGTATATGGATATATTTGAAAATCTTTTCCCCGGCTTTAAAAAGGAAGTCGAACAGAGGCTTGAAAACGGATACAGAATAGAGTATAATATGTATTATAAGGGAAGCCGCTGTTTTAACAATATATGTGTGTTTGAATTTAACTCTGAGGGAATGACCCTTAAGCTTAAATATTCAGAGCCTGTAGGCTTTACGGGAGTTAAGTCTGAGGTTTATACGGCTGATGTAATACTTTATTCCTTTATGAACAACATAAGGGAGATATACCCCGACGAAGAGCTTACTATATCGGAAATAGCCTTAGGCTATTATTCGGAATATGAACAGGAGGACACCGAAGAAGAGGCTTTACCCTATTACCAAATAAGAACGGCGGAAAAAAGTGAGTGCTGTTATATTAACGGATATACGGGAAGCTTTTCAACGGATTAAACAAAGAAATAAAATTTAGCTGAAGTGTAAATTTAACTTCCACTTTAATTTGCCAAAATTGGAAAGTGGAAG
>JAJQFB010000131.1 GCA_021201395.1 Clostridiales bacterium
CTAAATGGAAGAATTTGCTATTCATCTTGTTATGTTAACTAAATGACATTGGTGGACAATATTAAACTTCTGACAAAGCTCCAATGCCTTGCACATATCTATGCCCAGCTTTATAACGTCTCTCTTTGAAATATTGTTGTCGTGTATATAGTCGAGAAGGCTTGTCAAAAGCTCCATTCTTATAAAAATATCCCAGCCTATGCCCTCTTCGTCCTTAACAACCTTATGGTCTTCATAGCTTACAACGTGGCTGTTGCCCTTAAGCTTCGACATAAGAACGAATTCGCTTACAATATCCTCCACAACCCCCTGAAAATAGGTCTCGGCACTTTCATAACTCATACCGTCTGCCATAATGCTCTTAACCTCAGACCGGGACTGGGGCACTCTTATGTGCTTTAAAGCCGCCGTGTAGGTGTTGCCAAATTCAGTCCTTTCGATTTTGTAAACCCTGCCGAAGCTGCCCTCCCCTATTCTCTCTGTAGCATACCAGCTTCCCCACAGGGGCTCAAACTTCTTAATCTCGTTCAAATTTTCACCGCCTTACTAAAATATTCTTTCAAAGAGCCTGCCGAAAAGCCCTTTTTCTTTGTTTTCGCAATATATAACAATTAACGTAGTGTTATCCCTTGAGCCTGCTTCATAGGCCTTTTCCGCAAGCTGCAGTGCAGGATTTTTATCCCTTTCACATTCAGACAGACCTTTTAAAATTTCTCCGTCCTCCATAACTCCCGACAGGCCGTCTGAGCAGAGTATAAATATATCTCCCTCTTTAAGCACCGCCCTTTCGGCAATATAAGCCGAGCCTTCCGCCTCCCCCTGCATACCGAGGCACCTTGTGAGATAGTTTTTAAACTTGCTCTTATGGGTCTCCTCTCTTTTTAAAACTCCTGAATTTATCATTGTTTCAATCATAGTATGGTCTACGCTTAAGCGGCTTATATTATTGTCTCTTATGAGATATATCCTGCTGTCCCCTATATTTGCGGCAATAAATTCACCTTTCATAAAGCATATTACCGCCGCCGTGGAGCCTGTCCTTCCCGGCTTGTTTTCATTTGAAAGCATACATATTTCTCTGTTTGCCCTTTTAAAATATTCTTCAATATTAATTTCTCCGTCATAATCCCCCAAAACAGCCGCCGCCCGGTAGGAGGCCTCCTCCCCCCTTCGCTCTCCTCCGAGTCCGTCAAAAACCCCGGTCAAAACACACTTGTCTGCTTTTATTTTTTCATTAAAGCTTACGTCTGAATGATTAATCCCCAAATATTTGCCGTTTAAGAACAAATTATCCTCATTTTTATCCCTGAAATTTCCCTTTTTTGAACAAACAAAACAATTTAAAACCATATAACACCTCCGAAATATAAGCCGTTTATTTTAAAAACAAATAAAAACCGAAGCCATCAAGCAGGACAATGACCGCTGTACCTATGAAAATACTTACGCCGAAGGGAAATTTTCCGTTTTCGGCTTCGGCGTAGTAGGTGAAAGTTCGGCTGTAAAATATGCTTTTGAAATATTCAAACAACCTTTTAAACCTTTCTTTTAAAATTCCTCGTTTTATACATATTATAAGCGCCGCTGTGCCTCCTGCGATTATGCTTGCGGCCATACAGTTTAAAATCCATTTCCAACCCATAACCGCTCCCAAGCACATAAACAGCTTTACATCTCCGGCCTTAAGCATTCTTGCCGCATAAAAAACAAGACATAGTATAAAGGGCAGTAAAAGCCCCAAAACGGCCTCAAACAGTGTAAGGCTTTTGTCTAAGGGAACAAGAACCAAACCCAAAACCGCCGTGGGAACAGTTAAACCGTTTTTAATTTTATATTCCCTGTAATCCGTAAAGGCCCCTGCTGCGGAAACAACCAAAACAATAATACATTTTAAAATATGCAAGTCAACCGCCCCTTACTTTATAAGGTGAATACAGAAGCTGCTGTCGGCAAGTCTGAATTTGTCGCCGTCCTCTAAAATGCAGTCCTCCTCAGGCTTAAGTCTTTCATTTTTGCCGCCTGAATACGTGCCGTTTTTAGAGGATAAATCCTTTATATAAAAGCTGCCCTCCTTAAAACTTATCTCGGCGTGAATTTTTCCCACCTTAGGGTTTAAAACCGTCATATCTACCTGAGAGCGGAGCCTTCCGATTATAACCTTGTCTTTTTTAATAACATATTTGTCAACAACAACCCCGTCCTCGACTCTCTCTATATAGCCCTTAGGCTCGTTGTTTATCATAAGAACGGTTTCATCGTTTCCGATTTCATCATCTGCCCTCATCAGTAATGTTTTATCAGCCGTAAATTCCAAATTATTCTCGGGCAAAATTTTCTCGGTAAAATTCGGCTCGGAAACATCTCTTATATCCCTTTCGGCTTCGACGGGTATTTCCGGCTTTTTATAAGGCTCAGGCAAAACTGCCGCGCCTTGGCGTAAGCCTTCCCTTTCGTGGGAGATTTCGGCATTCCGAATTTCCGGTTTGGAAATAAACTCGGGCTTTTGGAGAATTTCACCTTTGGCAAGGGGAGATTTTTTAGCCTTGGGCTGTTTTTCCTTTTTCTCCTTTTCGGCTTTCTCAGCCTTAACCTTTTTCTCTTTCTTAGGCTTTTCCTCTTTATTTTTGTCTCCGAAAAATAACTCCTTTACAATTATAACGTCTATAACCGCAACAGCCAAAATCAAAACTCCCGGCTTTGTAAAATCAACCCCTGCTTCCGTTGACAAAATCCCCATTGTATATATTTTGTAAATTCCGGCAAGGACAAGGGCGTTTCCTGCCGCTGTAAGAGTTATAGGCAGAGTGCTTTTTTCCTCTTTTTTCTCTTTCGCTGCCTTTTTGCTCTTCTCGGGCTTCGGCTTTTTCTCGGCCTTTGGTTTAAGAGAAGGCTTTAAGGGGATATTTTTCCCTGTGGGGAAGATCTTCTGAGGTTCTTTGGCTTCTCCCGTTTCTTCCTTTTCGGAAGCTTGAAAATTAAACCCAGCAAAATTAAATCTCTTTTCTCTGTCCTCAAAGCGGTAAATTAAATCCTTTATATCCCTTATGGACATATCCGGGTTTTGAAGAAGATTATACAGGTTTACGACAAGCTCCTGTGCATCGGCGCCTATATAGCCGTTTCTTAAAATTTCCATAAGAAAATCCCTTATTTCCCCGGCGTCGTTGGGTTCCGCCGCATTGGGGATATATATGTATTCGCAGTTGTTTCCGTTAAGGTCAACATACACATAATCGGGGTCAAAAACAAGGCCGCTGTTTATAAGCTGAAACTCATCTGTTTCATCGTCAATCTTAATAATGGTATTTAAAATACCCAAAAACTGTCTGTTGTTGAATCTTTCCTTTTTAGCGTAATCACTCAGAGAAATTTTGTTTGTAATGTCATAATACATATAAACACGGCCGTCTCTCTGCTGCATAGCCGCCGGGAGAAGATAGCGTATTTTATTGTTTATAAGCATCTTAACCTGATAATTTATAAGCCTGTCATAGCTCTCGAAGGCTGCGGCGGCATATTTGGAATTATCGGTTTTTTCGATATACAGCTTTAAATTGTCTTTCATGGTTTTTCCTCCTTAAAAATTTAAAACATTCAATACATAACCCAAAAACAAAAAGGGAATAAGGGCCATTTCCGTTTTCATATCAGCTTTTTTTAAAACCATAAGCCCTATCCCCCAAAGCATAGACAAAAGCAGCCCCATAATAAGTATGTTGAAAATATGGGGATAGCCGAAAGCAAAGGCCAAAGACCCTATAACCTCAACATCTCCCAAACCGATGCTTACTCTGCCCGTTTTATATACAATAAACAAAACAAGAGAAACTGCCCCTCCGGTTATTAAATTGTTTATTATGCTGCAATATGGATTTATAACCGTCATAACCGCACAGCCCAAAAACAGAGCATAAACCCCTACTGCGGGAATTTGCTTTTCCCTTGCGTCCCAAAGGCTGAGAATACAAAGCAAAACTAAAATCACATCATAGACGGCTGAAAAATAAATCAGGGCTTCCGCATAAAGAAGCATATATATATATTTGAAAACAAGACCGCCGCTGCTCCTGCGGCAATCCACATTATTTTATATTTCTTCATTATAATCTCCATTCCGCCGCACACGCCGGCACAAATAGTGATG
>JAJQFB010000071.1 GCA_021201395.1 Clostridiales bacterium
ATTTCATAACCCCATCGGTGCCTTTCGCAGAAAGGTGGATTTATAAAAGTGAAAGATGAAGAAATAAAAGAAGAACAGCTTGAAAAAACAGTTGAAGAAGCTGATAAGGAGCAGACTGCCGAAACAGAGGCGGATGCTTCTGAGGAAAATAAAGAAAAAACCCCCGAGCCCTCAAGGGAGAAACAGCTTGAGGCAAAGGCGGCGGAGCTTAACGACAGGCTCTTAAGAAGCCTTGCGGAATTTGACAACTACCGTAAGAGAACAACCCTCGAAAAAGCCGCTATGTACTCCGCAGGGGCAGCCGACACGGCGGAGAAGCTTTTATCTGTTTTGGATAATTTTGAAAGAGCCTTATCTTCCGAACAGGACAAGGAATCAAGCCTTTACAAGGGTGTTGAAATAATATTCAAACAGATGAACGAGGCCTTTAAGACTATAGGCGTAACGGAAATAGAAGCGGAAGGAAAGCCTTTCGACCCCAATCTCCACAATGCCGTTATGCACATAGAGGACGAAAACCTCGGAGAAAACGTAGTAAGCCAAGTCCTTCAAAAGGGCTATAAATATAACGACAAAGTAATAAGGCCTGCAATGGTTCAGGTAGCTAATTAGCTTCCCCTTTCAAGGGAGGGGGACCGCCCGTAGGGTGGTGGAAGGGTGGTACAGCAGGTACGCCCGAAATTAACGCAAACAAACTATAAATTTATAACAGGAGGAACAAGCAATGGGGAAAATTATAGGTATTGACTTAGGAACAACAAATTCATGCGTAGCCGTTATGGAGGGCGGTCAGCCCGTTGTTATTACAAACAGCGAGGGCGTAAGAACAACCCCCTCTGTAGTGGGCTTTACGAAAACAGGTGAAAGACTTGTAGGCGAAACAGCCAAAAGACAGGCGGTTACAAACGTAGCCGGCACGGTTATTTCAATTAAGCGTCATATGGGTGAAAATTACAAATTCCAAAACGACGGAAAGAGCTATTCTCCTCAGGAGATTTCGGCTATGATTTTGCAGAAATTAAAGAAAGACGCAGAGAGCTATCTGGGCGAGACTGTTTCCGAGGCGGTTATTACCGTTCCGGCTTATTTCGCGGACGCTCAGAGACAGGCCACAAAGGACGCAGGCAAGATTGCCGGCTTTGACGTAAAGCGTATCATAAACGAGCCTACGGCGGCGGCTCTTGCTTACGGTCTTGACAACGAAAAGGAACAGAAAATAATGGTATACGACTTAGGCGGCGGCACATTCGACGTCTCCATTATCGATATAGGCGACGGAACAATAGAGGTTCTTGCTACGGCAGGAAACAACCGTTTAGGCGGCGATGATTTCGACCAGAGGATAATAAACTACCTTATAAGCGATTTTAAGTCAAAAGAGGGTATCGACCTTTCAAATGACAAGATGGCTATGCAGAGACTTAAGGAAGCCGCCGAAAAGGCAAAGAAGGAGCTTTCCTCCGCAACCACAACAAATATAAACCTGCCTTTCATAACAATGAACCAGGACGGCCCCAAGCATTTGGACGTTACTCTTTCAAGGACAAAATTCAACGAGCTTACCTCAGACCTTGTAGACGCAACCTTAGGCCCCGTCCGCTCTGCTCTTAACGACGCAGACCTTACGGCTTCCGAGCTTGATAAGGTTCTTCTTGTAGGCGGCTCCACCAGAATTCCGGCTGTACAGGACGAGGTAGCGAAGATTACGGGAAAGGAACCTTTCAAGGGTATTAACCCCGACGAGTGCGTTGCCATAGGCGCCGCTATTCAGGGCGGAACCCTTTCGGGAGACACAACAAATTCCGTACTTCTCCTTGATGTAACTCCTCTTACTCTCGGTATCGAAACCGCGGGCGGCGTGGCTACAAGCCTTATCCCCAGAAACACCACAATCCCCGTAAACAAGAAGCAGGTTTTCTCAACCTATGCGGATAACCAGACTGCCGTTGATATAAACATCGTTCAGGGCGAAAGACCTCTCGCAAGGGACAACAAGTCCTTAGGTATGTTCCGTCTCGACGGAATCCCGGCTGCTCCCAGAGGAGTACCTCAGATTGAAGTAACTTTCGACATAGACGCCAACGGTATAGTTAAGGTAACGGCTAAGGATTTGGGAACAGGCAAACAGCAGGATATTACGATTACCTCCTCAACCAACTTAAGTGATGAGGAAATAGACAAGGCCGTTAAGGAGGCTGCTCAGCACGCAGAACAGGACAAGAAACGCAAGGAGGCCGTTGACGCAAAGAACGAGGCCGAGGCTATAATCTTCCAGACAGAAAAGACCCTTAAGGACTTAGGGGACAAGATTTCTCCCGAGGACAAGGCAAAAATCGAAACGGAAGTAAACAACTTAAAGACCGTTTCCGAGGGAAAGGCTCCCGAAACAATGAGCGAAACAGACGTTCAGACCATAAAGGCAGCTACGGAAAGCCTTACAAAGGCTTTAAACGACTTTACAACAAAGCTCTATCAGCAGGCTCAGGCGGCAGGAGTTGACCCAAGCCAAATGGGCGGCATGGACGGCCGGACAGGCGGTGCCCAAGGCGGAAACGACGACATAATTGATCAATAATATATAAGGACAGATTATAATGGCAGAAAAAAGAGATTATTATGAGGTTATGGGCGTTGACAAAAGCGCCTCTCAGGATCAAATTAAAAAAGCATACAGAAAAAAGGCCAAGGAATGCCACCCTGACTTTCACCCCGACGACCCAACGGCCGAGGCCAAATTTAAGGAGCTGAACGAGGCTAACGAGGTTCTCTCCGACCCGGATAAAAGGGCGGCCTACGACCGCTACGGCCATGCCGCCTTTGACCAGACCGGCGGTATGGGCGACGGAGGCTTTTCGGGGGGCGGCTTCTCCGGCAGTATGAATATGGACGATATATTCGGCGATTTAGGCGGCATATTCGGCAGTATGTTCGGCGGCGGAGGCTCCCGTCAGAGGCGGAACGGCCCCATAAGAGGCACCGACATAGCCATAACCTTAGTGATCTCCTTTGAAGAGGCTGTGTTCGGCTGTGTCAAAAAGGCAGACGTAAATACTATAGGTTCCTGCGGCCATTGTCACGGAACGGGCGCCAAACCCGGCACAAGCCCCCAGACCTGCCCTACCTGTCACGGGACGGGTATGGAAACCACTATGCGCCAGACTATGTTCGGCATGGCTCAGTCAACCACAACCTGTCATACCTGCGGCGGCAAGGGCACAATAATTAAGGAGCCCTGCCCCGGCTGCAACGGTACGGGAAAGGTAAGAAAGCAAAATCAGGTTGATGTAAATATCCCCGCCGGCATAAATAACGGCCAGACAATCCGCAAGGGAGGCTTAGGCAACGCAGGCACAAACGGCGGCGAAAACGGCGACCTTTTAATAAGTGTAAGCGTTCAGCCAAGCCCAAGGTTTATACGTCAGGAAAACAATATTCTTTCAGACGTTAAAATAAGCGTTGTTCAGGCTCTTTTGGGGGACGAAATAACAATCCCCACAATAGACGGCGAGGAAAAATACAACATAAAGCCGGGAACCCAGCCCGACACAAAAATTTTCCTTAAGGGAAAGGGCGTTCCTTTCTTGAGAAACAAGGGCAGAAGGGGCGATCATATAGTAACGGTTAAAATAGAAATACCTACGAATATCTCCGACCGCCAAAAAGAGCTTATAAGAGAGTTTGCAGGTCTGCCCAAAAAAGAAAAATTTTCCGATAAGGTAAAAAAAGCCTTTTCATAAAAAATATAAAACAAGTATAAAAAAGAAAACAGCTTACACCCTTAAGGGGACCCTAAGAGCTGTTTTTATTTTGGGTTTTAGGTATACAGCACCCCCGAGGGATTTTTGCAGGAAGTCTTTAGAACATTGATTTGTGATTTTTCTGAAAATTTCTTGTTATAAAAAATTCTGAAAAGATACAAAATCTCTTGACTTATAAGCATTTTTGCTTTATAACTGTAAATGAGCAAAAATAAAAAGTTGCACAAAAATAGACATCAATGCCAAATAATTGTATAATGTAATTACCACCAAGCCAATGTCATTTATTTAATTTAAGGGGCAATTTTTCAATTAAGGGTGTAACCA
>JAJQFB010000049.1 GCA_021201395.1 Clostridiales bacterium
ATATTTGTATTTTTTGACAATACACTTTTTGATTAAATCATCGTTTCCTTAGCTTTTGGTTTTTTTATTTTTCTTCATAAGGCATACTTTCTTTACTTTGATATACTCATTATATCATGTCTTATTGCAGAAAATTTTACAGCTGAGCATTGTATATAATCACATAAATTATATAAAGATAACCGTCACAGATTAGGCGTCTGACGGTTATCTTTTTTGCTACGCTGCGGATTATTCCCACTATGTATGTCTGCCGTTTTAACCGATCAGCGTATTTTCGGAGCTACGTGGACAGCTCTGCCCATACTGTCCTCTATTGCTTCCGCTATGGCTTCGCTGAATGTGGGGTGTGCTTTTACCGCTTTTAAGAGCTGTTCCGCCGTCATTTTATTTGCTATGGCCCCCGCAAGCTCCCCTACCATATCAGTTGCGCGGCTGCACATAAGCTGGGCCCCTTTTAAGCAGCCTGTTTCACTGTCAAAAATAACCTTTACAAAGCCTCTCTCATCGTCATTTATAAGAGCTCTGCCGTTTGCCGACATCATAAATTTGCCTTTTTTAACGGATATCCCCTTTTTCTTTGCCTCGCTCTCGGTTAAGCCCACAGAGGCTATTTCGGGAGATGTATATACACATGAGGGAATAACCGACAGGTCTGTACAGCTCTTTTTTCCGGCAATATGCTCCGCCGCGAAAATTCCCTGAGCGGAGGCGGCGTGGGCAAACTGAATACCCATGGTTACGTCCCCTATGGCATATATGTTGTTTATGTTTGTCATCATGTTTTCATCGGTTAATATTCTTCCCCGTTCGGTTAAAATATTAACGCCCTCGCCGAAAAGCCCCTCCGTGTTTGCTTTTCTGCCTGCCGCAATGAGAACAGTGTCGCAGACCGCGGTTTTTTCACCTGTTTTTCCCGAAAAGTGCACACATAAGCCCTCATCCGTCTTTTCTATTTTATTTACGGAAGCCGAGGTATGAATGTTTACGCCCCTTTTTTTCATTATAACGGAAAGATTTCGAGATATATCCTTATCCATCATAGGCAAAATTTCGGGCATGGCTTCAATAATTGTCACCTCAGACCCGAAAGCGCTGTAGGCTTCGGCAAATTCCATGCCTATAACCCCTCCCCCTATAATAACCAGCTTTTCGGGGATTCTGTCATTCATTTGCAAAAGCCCGTCGCTTGTTAAAACGCCATCAAGGTCTGCGCCTTCCACGGGAATTAAAGCCGGAGCTGAACCTGTGGCTATAACAATGCTTTTGCACTCTATAATCTCTTCCTCTCCGTCCGAGCTTAATAGGGCTTTTCCCTCTCCCAAAATCTTTGCGGAAGCAGAATAAAAATCTATTTTATTGGCTTTAAAAAGTCTGTTTATGCCCTCTCTCAGCTTGGCGGAAACCTCGTTTTTGCGCTCAAAAACCTTTTCTACGTTGATTTTCGGGTTTTCGGCGGTTATTCCGAATTTTGCGCCGTTTAAAACATTTCTGTACAGCTCCGCAGAATGAAGAAGAGTTTTCGCGGGAATACAGCCCCTGTTAAGACATGTGCCCCCTGTTTCCCGTCTTTCGGCAACGGCTGTTTTAAGCCCAAGCTGAGCCGCTCTTATGGCGCAGACATAGCCTCCGGGGCCTGCCCCTATAACAAGTAAATCATATTTCATATATATCACTCCTATAATATGTTTTCCGTCAAAAGCCGGGAAATATCCTTAAGAATAACCTCTTCGGCGGGATTCAAGGCTTTAACGGAATTTACCGAAGCTTCAATCTCCCTTTTCCTGTATTCCGTGCCCTTAAGAGAAAAACATATTTTCTCTATTATGTCAGGATAAAGCGAATCGGAATGAATTTCCGCAGCCGAAATTTTTCCTCCCTCAACATTAAATTCCGCCTGAACACCGCCCCAGGGAAACCGCTTCTCCGCTTTGTTTTTAAAGCTTATTTTTCTGCCGTAAAGCCACTTTCGGGAGCTGTATTTTTCCTGTAAGCTTTTAAGCGTCTGAAGGTCAATATCTTCGGTGAAAATTCTTTCAGCCTTTTTGCCGTAATTCTCCTCAAAGGCTTCTCTTAAGGCTTCCTTTGTCATGTCTATGGTAATATCTTCCCTGTATTCCGACAAATTGCACACTCTCGACCTGTAGGATTTAACGCCCTTTGACTTAAGCTTTTCCGCATCCGTATTAAGATATCTGCCCAGCTTTTCCCTGTCTACGTTTACCATTATTGTGCCGTGGTGATAACGGCCCCGTGATGTTTCGTAATAGGCATTTCCCGAAAACTTCTTTCCGTCTGCGGTTATATCGTTTCTGCCTGTTTTTTCGGCTTTGATTCCCAAAAGATTTACGGCGCGGAGAATAACGTCTGTCTGTCTCGGTATGTCAAAATCGGCTTTATTCGCAAAAAAGGTGAAATTAAGATTTCCCAAATCATGGTAGACAGTGCCGCCGCCCGAAAGCCTTCTTGCCAAAAAGCCTCCGTCGGCTTCCAGACTTTCACAGCGGCACTCTCTCCAAGGGTTTTGGTTTCTGCCTATAACAACGGTATTTCTGTTTTGCCACAGATATAAAATACATTCACCCTCGGCTGTATTATTCAGAAGATATTCTTCAAGGGCAAGATTATAATAGGGAACAGTGCTTTCGGAACAAATAAGCTTCAATTTGCCTGTCAAATTATCGCCTCGTGAAGCTGTATTTTAAAACGGGCTTTCTTGCCGCGCTCAGCTCGTCGGGTCTGCCTATTGACGTCTTTTCCGGGGCATTATGCAACTTTTCGGGGTTTTCAAGGGCTGTATTGTAAATTTCTCTAAAAGCATTAACGGCTTCGTCCAATGTTTCCTTTGATTCGGTTTCCGTAGGCTCAACCATAAGCGCCTCGTGAACAATCAAAGGGAAATACATTGTAGGCGGATGTATGCCGTAGTCAAGAAGAGCCTTTGCAATGTCCATGGCAGAGACGCCTGTTTTTTTCTTAAGACTTTCGATGCTCATGACAAATTCATGCATACAGGTTCGGTCATAAGCCATATCGTAAATGTCCTTAAGAGAAGCCATCATATAATTTGCGTTCAGAACAGCCCCTCGGCTTGCTTCGGGTATGCCCTCTCTTCCCAGCGTCAAAATATAGGTCAGCGCCCTTACAACAACAAGAAAATTTCCGTAAAAGCTTCTTACGCTTCCGATGGATTTTTCACTTTCGGAAAGTGCAAAGCCTTTTTCTGTCTTTTTAACGTTTTTGCCGGGAAGACAGTCCGACAAAAAGCTCTTGCAGCCCACAGGCCCTGCTCCGGGGCCGCCGCCTCCGTGGGGAGCGGAGAAGGTTTTGTGGAGATTAATGTGGATACAGTCAAAGCCTATATCCCCGGGGCGAACAATCCCCATTACGGCGTTTAGGTTTGCCCCGTCATAATAGTTAAGCCCTCCGCATTTATGAATAATATCGGTTATTTCAGCAATATTTTCATCAAAAAGACCCAGCGTATTGGGATTTGTAAGCATAAGCCCCGCTACGGTTTCGTCAGCCGCAGCCCTTACCGCTTCAACGTCAACTCCCCCTTTGTCATTCGAGGGCACGCTTATAACCTTAAACCCTGCCATTGAAGCGCTTGCCGGGTTTGTTCCGTGTGCTGAATCGGGAACGATTATTTTTGTTCTTTTTAAATCGCCCCTTTCTTCGTGATATTTTTTTTATGAGCATAAGCCCCGTAAACTCTCCGTGTGCCCCCGCAGCGGGCTGAAACGTCATATCGTCCATGCCTGTGATTTCACAAAGGCAGTCCTTTGCCGTCTGCAAAACCTCGAAACAGCCCTGAACACTTTCCTCCGGCTGAAGGGGATGTATGCTTTTGAAGCCTTCAAGCCCCGCCGTGTCCTCATTTATTTTCGGGTTGTACTTCATTGTACAAGAGCCCAAGGGGTAAAAGCCGTTGTTTACACCGTGGGTTTCTCCCGCAAGCTCCGTATAGTGCCTTGAAATGTCGTTTTCGGAAACCTCCGGCAAATTGGGCTCGTCTTTGCGAAGAAAATCATTCCCGAGTTTATATTCTTCAACATCGCACTCCGGAAGAAGGTCAAGCCCTCTGCCCTCTTTGCTTTTTTCAAATATAAGCTTCATCACATCTCACCCCTTTTCAAAATTTCCACAACGCTGCCAATTTCTTCCTTTGTGTTCATCTCAGTACAGCACCAAAGAATACTGTCCTTATCAAGCTCCAAGCCGCTTAAAATTCCGTGACTGCCCAAAAGCTTTGTTACGCTTTCCGAGCTTATCTTATCGTTTACTGTGACAAATTCGTTGAAAAACTCACCTTTATATTTTAACCTAAAGCCGACTTCTTCAAGCCTTTCCGCCATATAATGAGCCTTTGACAGAGACAGCCCGGCAGCTTTTTTGATTCCCCTTTTGCCCATTGCCGCCATGTACACGGCTGCTGTCAGTGCGCAGAGAGCCTCGTTTGAACAAATATTGCTTGAGGCTTTTTCACGCTTGATGTGCTGTTCTCTTGCCTGAAGTGTCAAAACATAGGCTTTGTTTCCCCTGCTGTCTGTTGTTTCTCCTACGATTCGCCCGGGCAGCTTTCTCATCATGTCGGAACGCGCCGTCATAAAGCCCAAATATGGCCCTCCGAAGCTCATGGGAAGCCCCAAAGGCTGCCCTTCCCCCACTGCGGCGTCCGCTCCGCACTCCGACGGTGTTTTTAAAAGCTCCAGCGAAATGGGATTTACTCCCATAATGTACTTTGCCTTTGTTTCCTTTACGATTTCGCCTATTTTTTCGGCAGGCTCTATAAGCCCGAAAAAGTTGGGCTGCTGTATATAACAGCAGGCGATTCCGTCCTCCGAAAGTATGTTTTTAAGAGCTTCCGTATCGGTAACGCCCTCTTTGCAGTCTGCGGTTATAAGCTCAATTCCGTTTCCGTGACAATATGTTTTGACTGTTTTTAAAACCTCCGGGTTTACGGCCGCCGAAATAACAGCCTTGTTTCTCTTTCTGTCGCGGCACATAGCTATGGCTTCCGCGGCGGCAGATGCTCTGTCATAAACAGAAGCATTTGAAATGTCCATTCCCGTAAGCTCGCAAATCATAGTCTGATATTCAAATACAGACTGAAGAACCCCTTGGCTTATTTCCGCCTGATATGGAGTATAGGCGGTTAAAAATTCTTCCTTTGATGTTACGCTTTTTACAATGGAGGGTATATAGTGGTTATATGCTCCCGCGCCTCTGAAAACAGAGGAATAAACCTTGTTTTTGGAAGCAATCCTCTATATTTTCGAACTGACCTCAAGCTCCGAAAGTCCCTTTGGAATATTTAAGCCTTTAACCCTTATCTCCGAAGGTATATCGGAAAAAAGCTCATCCACAGAGCCAATGCCTATTTTTTTAAGCATCTCCCTCTCGTCGCTTTCGGTAATGGGAATATAATTGCTCATATAAGTCCCTCCCCGTTATTCCTCGCTTTTGCAAAATTCCGCATATTCATCGGCACTTAACAGCTCTGTCTTTTCCGTAATGCCGCTTACCTTAACAAACCATGCCTCATATGGGCTGTCGTTTATAAGCTCCGGACTGTCCAAAAGCTCTTCGTTGATTTCTTCAACCGTTCCCGTTACGGGACTGTATACATCGGAAACAGCCTTTACAGATTCAACATCCGCAAAAACCTCTCCCGCAGCGACCTCGTCTCCATCTTCGGGGAGATTTACAAAAACAATTCCTCCCAGCTCTGACTGGGCATAGTCCGTAAGCCCCACCAGCGCCGTTGTGTCGTCGATAAATTTAACCCATTCATGTGACTTTGAATATAATAATCCTTCTGAAACCTTCATTTTGGTGTCCTCCTTTATTTTAAAAATATCAGGCTTTTTTATAGAAGGGAAGCCCCACAACCTCGGCTTCAACCATTCTGCCTCTTACATTTACACTTACTCTTGTGCCGATTTCGGAAAATTCCTTTTTAACCATAGCCATTGCCGCGGAACAGCCCAAATAAGGGCAGTAGGTTCCCGAGGTTGTCGCTCCGATTTTTTCACCTTCTACAAGCACGTCTTCGTTTTCACGTATAATGCCTCTGCTTACAGCCTTAAGCCCTACACGCTTTCTGACAGGTTCACCCTTTGCTTCAATGGTTTTTTTGCCTATGAAATCTTCCTTTTTCATCTTTACCGCAAAGCCCAGGCCTGCTTCAACAGGGTCAACACCTTCGTCCATTTCGTGTCCGTAAAGGGGCATTGCCGCTTCAAGCCTTAATGTGTCTCTTGCGCCTAAGCCGCAGGGCAGAATACCATATTCACTGCCTGCTTCCATAATAATGTCCCAAAGCTTGGGGGCGTCTTCGGTTGAAACATATATTTCATAGCCCTTTTCACCTGTATAGCCTGTTTGGGAAACTATGCACTTAAAGCCGCTTACCTCCGCGTCAAACACAGCGCTGTAATATTTTTCTGGAATATACTCCCTTGATGTCAGCTTTGACAAAATATCGGGTGACTTAGGTCCCTGCAAGGCCAGCTGGCACACCTTGTCGGAAATATCTTCAACAACAACCTCTCCCTCTGCATGAGAAGCAATCCATTTATAATCCTTATCCTTGTTGGCTGCGTTTACGACTATAAAATATTTGTCCGTTTTGTATTTGTACACAATAAGGTCGTCGATTGTGCCGCCCTCCTCATTGCACATAGGGCTGTATCTTGCCTGACCGTCATACATATTTGTAAAGTTGTTTGTAAGTATTTTGTTTAAAAATTTAAGAGAATCTTTTCCGCTGCATATAATTTCTCCCATATGGGAAACATCAAAAAGCCCCGCCTTGGTTCTTACTGCCATATGCTCCGCAATAATTCCCTTTTCATACTGCACGGGAAGAAGATAGCCCGCAAAGGGCACAATCTTTCCCCCGTATTTTACATGGGTGTCGTATAAAGGTGTTTTTAATTCCATTTCGGTTTTCCTCCTTTTTAATTAAGTATATTCGGCTTTGCGTCCCTGCTGTCCTGTTATTATCACCCGCCTTTATTCTTGTTTACTGCTTTCCGCACATTTTTTTGCAATATAAAAGGACAGAAAGCAATATTATAAAATAATACGCCTCTGTCCTTAAACCTGAAAGATTCTCCTATATAGGATTACTTCTTCGGTACAATACGTTTGTTCTCCAGAGTTTCGTCCGAATTCGATACTTTTGCCTGAGAGTTTTTGCATGCCCCTTCGGCGCCGTAATTTACGGACTCTCTCAAATTCATCAACCGAAAATATTTATGTTTATAATATACTGTTTTTTTGGTTTTGTCAAGCAATTTATTGTACATTTTTCCTGTTTTTGTATTCAAAATTGAATAATTTTGGTGATTTACGGAAGTTATTGCCCTAAATAAGCCCAAAAAAAGGGCGGCTACTTTATTCAGAAATGAATAGATGTTTTTTAAACCGAGAGTTTGAATATTGACAGAAAAATGATTTTGTGTTAATATCGCTTTATTAAGAAAAAGCCGATTAATCAGCGGTTTCCCAAAGAAGAAGCATTGATTGAAAGAGGGTATTACTATGAATAATTATCAGCCGCCCAGTGCATCGGGTTCTCCGAGATTTTGCAACATGGGAAGATTTATGAGACTTCCGGAAGCAAAAAACGCCGAAGGACTTGATTTCGCTATTTTGGGCATTCCCTTTGACACTGCCGCATCTTTCAGACCCGGCGCAAGATTCGGTCCCAACGGGATAAGAAATATATCAGCTATGATAAAGCCCAACAATGTAACTATGGGCGTCAACATAATGGAAGAGCTTAAAGGCGCCGATTTGGGCGACGTTGATGTTATTCCCGATTACATACACGAAACCTACAGCGCAATAGAGGAAAAGCTCACCGAGGTTTTAAATGCGGGGGCGGTTCCCATATCTTTGGGCGGCGACCATGCCGTTACGCTGGGAGAGCTTCGGGCCATATATAAAAAATACGGAAAGGTTGCCCTTGTTCATTTTGATTCCCATTTGGATTTGTGCGACACTGTTTTCGGTCAGAAATACAACCACGGCACACCTTTCAGAAGAGCGCTTGAAGAAAGACTTATCGACCCGAGCTGTTCCATACAGATGGGTATGAGAGGCTCTCTTTATGACCCCGATGACTTTAAAATCGCAGCCGATTTGGGCTTCAAGGTTATCCCGGGAGACGAGCTTCATAAAATTACGCCGGAAGAGCTGGGTGAAATTATAAAAGAAAGAGTGGGAGACATGAAGGTCTTCCTTACCTTCGACATCGATTTCGCCGATCCTGCCTATGCCCCGGGAACGGGAACCCCCGAGGTAGGCGGTTTTACTTCATTTGAGGTTCTCCAATACATAAGAAACATAAAAGACTTAAGCTTTGCCGGCTTTGACATTGTGGAGGTTGCTCCGCCTTATGACCATTCGGAAATAACGGCTTATCTGGCGGCAAACATAGCCTTTGAATTTATGTCGATATTGGCATATCAAAAAAAGAAAAATAAATAATATTTTTCGGTAAGACAGGGACGTCGTCTATTCAATAAACGGCGTTCCTTTTTTAATATATAAACTGACAACTAATTTTTATCTTCAGGAGGGATTCAACATGAAAAAATTTAAGAAAATCATGTCTTTTGCTTTAGCGGGAATTATGACGGCGGCTTGTTTTTCGGGCTGCGGTCAAGTCTCATCAACTTCGGAAACAGACAGCACCTCTTCTTCGGCTCTTACGCTTGACTACATTAGGGAAAAGGGCACTCTTTCGGTAGCCACCGAAGCGGCATATGAGCCCTTTGAATATCTTGACAGAGACACCATTATTGGCTATAACGCCGACCTTTTTCACATCATAGCCGAGGATTTAGGCGTTGAGCTAGACTATCAGGACCTTCCCTTCCAGGGTATTCTTGCGGGCTTAAGCGCAAAGAAGTATAATATGGTAGGGACGACCTTAGGCGTAACGGCTGAAAGAACCGCTCAGTACACAATGACTTATCCCATCGAGAGAGGTACAACAACCTACCTTAAGAGAAAGGGAGACGATTCCATTCAGTCTGCCGAGGATATTGCGGGAAAAATCGTAGGTACTCAGACAGCTTGCTACAATGAAGAAGACATTAAGGAATATAACGAACAGCTTATATCGGAAGGCAAGGAAGGATATGCCGAATTAAAGACATACGATTCATTTGCCGAGGCATATATGGAGCTTAAAAACGGACAGGTTGATCTTGTTGTTCAAAATTACGCAAGCAATGCCGCTATGGCACTGAGAAACCCCGACGTTTATGAGCTTGTAAAGGGCGAAAACGGAGACGCCGTTACCGCAGGAGAAGAAACATGGCTTTCATGGGCAGTCCGCAAGGAAGACACGGAGCTTTCCGACTTTATCAATTCCGAAATAAAGAAGTTTAAAGAAGACGGAACAATGGCAGAGCTTCAGGAAAAATGGTTCGGTGATGTGTGCGCCGATATACTTCCCGAGAGCAACTATATCGGCGAATAATAAAAAGGGTGATTATTATGGCTTTTTTTGAAGGTTTCCGGCTTGTTATGGAATATATGCCCTATTTGCTTAAGGGTCTTGCGAATACCGTTCTTGTGTCGATTTGCGCCATTATAATTGCCGTGATTTTAGGGGTTATTCTCTCGGTTTTAAGACTGGAAAAAAACCGATAATTATGGCAGCCGTAAATATTTACATAAGCTTTGTAAGGGGAACACCCGTTCTTATTCAGATATTTATTATATATTACGTAATAGCAATGGCGGGACCGAATGTACCCGCCTTTGCTACCGGCGTAATTGCCCTGAGCCTTAACACAGGCGGCTTTATGGTGGAAATTTTCAGAGGAGGGCTTTCGGCTGTTCCCAAAGGACAGTATGAAGCCGCCGACGCCTTGGGCATGTCTCGTGGGAAAGCTTTGAAAAGAATAATCTTTCCTCAGGTTTTCAGACTTATAATGCCTCAGCTTACAAGCGAATTTATAAATATTATAAAGGCGTCTCCCATGCTTTCCATTATTTCGATTGTTGAGCTTACAAGGGCGGCTCAAAGACTTTATAAACAAACCTATGAACCTATTCCGTTTTTTATTGCCATAGCCGTATTCTATTTTATAATCTGCGCAGGGCTTGAAATCATAGTTAAAAAACAGGAAAAGAAAAGTTCGCTCATAAGATAAGGAGTGGGAAATATGGCAAATTTGTTTCATGTTATGGGAATTGCGGTTCCAATGCTTTTACAAGGGCTGGGCTATACGGTGGTTGTTTCTCTTGTCGGAATAATTGCCTCTTTGATTTTTGGGTCTGTTTTGGCTCTTATGTGTATCTGTGAGAACAGTTTTTTAAGGGGCATTGCGGGAGTTTATATAAAAATCTTCCGCTGTACGCCTTTTATGGTTCAGGTATATTTGGCTTATTATGTTCCGCCCGCTTTCGGAATCAAAATCCCGGCTCTTGCCGTGGGAATTATAATTCTGAGCCTTTACGCCGCTTCTTACGCCGCCGTTATATTCGAAAGCGGAATAAAATCGGTTAATAAGGGGCAGTCCGAGGCAGCCACCGCAATGAACATTCCTTGGTTTAAAATGATAAGAAGAATTCTTGTTCCTCAAATTTACGGCATAATTCTTCCGCCTCTCACGGAGCTGTTTTTACAGACGGTTAAAGACTCGTCTATGCTTTCCGTAATTACGGTAGCAGAGCTTACCATGATGACAAACAAGGCCATCGGCGTAACTTTCAATCCCGTAGGGGTATATTTATGTACTGCCGTGTTTTACTGGACGCTTAATTTATGCATCGAATTCACATCAAAGCATTTTGAAAAGAAGTCCTTTAAATTTTATGTATAAGAATAAGGAGGCTTAAACTATGGCAGATAAAAGCAAGGTGGTTATAAAAGCTGTCGGTGTTGGAAAAAACTACGGCGAGCTTCAGGTTTTGAAGAATATTAATATGGAAGTAAGAGAAGGCGAGGTAGTCAGTATTATAGGTCCCAGCGGCTCGGGCAAAAGTACCTTCATAAGATGTATAAATCATTTGGAAAACATAGAAAAGGGCGAAATATATGTTTATGACGATATTATAAAAGGCGAAACCGACAAATCGGTAAAAAAGCATAACGAGGCCGCCGCAAAAAACATAAGGAAAAACGTAGGCATGGTTTTTCAGCAGTTTAATCTTTGGCCCCATATGACTGTTTTGGAAAATATTATAGAAACCCCCGTTCAGGTCAAAAAAATCAAAAAGAAGGACGCTATGAAAACAGCCGAAGAGCTTTTGAAAAAGGTAGGCATGTACGAAAAGAAGGACGCTTATCCCCTTCAGCTTTCCGGCGGTCAGCAGCAAAGGGCGGCAATAGCCAGAGCCTTAGCCGTTGAGCCTAAAATTATGCTTTTCGACGAGCCTACCTCCGCCCTTGACCCCGAGTTTGTGGGGGAGGTTTTGGAGGTTATGAAAGGGCTTGCCAAAGACGGCATGACCATGATTGTCATAACTCATGAAATGGGCTTTGCCTCAGAGGTTTCCGACAGGGTTTGCTTTATGGACGGAGGTTATGTTATAGAAGACGATACTCCCGAAAATGTTTTCAAACACCCCAAGACGGAAAGAGCAAAGCAGTTCTTTTCAAAGATTCTCAATGTGTAAAATATTTCAAGCCGTTTTGATAAGCTTTCAAAAGGGGTAATTACATGGAAAAAGAAACTATTATGCTTTTAGACGCACTGCACCGGGGGCTTACCATAACCGACGCAGAAGGCAAACTTGTTTATATGAGTGAAAGCTTTGCCGAATTTTTCGGAATAGACAAAAATGAGGCTGTAGGCAGAAACATAAGCTATTATGAAAACACGAATATTCTTAAGCCGTCTATTACAAGAATGGTTTTGGAGAAAAAGAAAACCGTAAAAGCCACCCAAAGAGACGCAAAAGGCAGAGAGCTTTTAGGCACGGGTGTGCCTATATATGACAACAACGAGCTTAAATATGTGGTCTGTTTTAATTCATGGGATTTTCTTACACCCAGTGAGCTTCAGATAAAATATGAAAAGCTTAAAGCCAAAAACGACAGGCTTGAAGCCGAACTCATAAGTTTAAAAAAACCGGCGTACTCGAGGGGGAGGTTGTTTCCGAAAGCAAAATTATGCAGGACAATTTAAGGCTGGCAGAAAAAATATCGGATGTAAAAATACCTGTTTATATATGGGGTGAAGAGGGCTGCGGAAAGAAAAACTTCGCCAAAGCCCTTCACAAAATAGGCAGACGGAAAAACGAGAGCGTTGAAGTCATAAACTGTGCTCTTTTTTCCGATAAAATATTGGAAAGTGTTTTGTTCGGAAAAGACGACAGTGTGGGAATTATCGATACGATAGGCGACGGAATGATAATAATCGAAAACATAGAAGCCATGTCCAAATATTTACAGTATGAGCTTCGAAGGTGCATAGAACAAAAGGAAGTGAGAATCGCCGCCTTATCCAATTTTCCCCTGGAACTTTTATATAATGAGGGGAAAATTATTCCCGAGCTTTTTCACAGCCTTTCGGTTATAAACATAAATATACCGCCATTATGTGAAAGACTGGAGGATTTAAAGAAGTTTATAGAAATTTATATAGATATTTACAACAAAAAATACAACAGAAAAATCACGTTTACGCCCAAAGCCTACAGCGCACTTTTAAAATATAACTGGCCCGACAATGTAAGCAGGGTCAAATTTATTATTGAAAGAATTATTTTAACAAGCGACGGCGACAAGGTTGACGTGTATAATCTGCCTAAGGAGATTTCCGTAAATTCACACGAAAATTATGAGGGCAGATTTTCTCTGAAAAATGAGCTTGAAGCCTTTGAAAGAGAAATTGTTTTAAACGCATATGAAAAATACAAAACCACCGTTGCAATAGCCGATTATTTGGGCATAAGTCAGGCTTCCGCCGTAAGAAAGCTTCAAAAATATGCTGAAGGCTATAAAAAACGGAAGTAAACCGCAAAAACAGGAGGAATGTTTGTATGATTAAAATTATTACAATAAGCCGTGAATTCGGATGCAACGCCAGAGGAATCGGCAAAAGACTGGCGGGGGAGCTGGGCTTTGCTTTTTATGACTGGGATCTTATCAATTTAACGGCAAAGAAGATAGGCTTACAGCGGGAGGTTTTTGCGGAGCACGATGAAATTGCGGGAAACAAAAGCAGATTTTTCACAAATTTTCTCTACGGCTCATCTACCGCCTTTTATACGGAAAAAGCAGTTAAAGCCCAGGCGGACGTTATAAGGAACTTGGCACAAAAAGAAGACTGTATATTTTTCGGACGCTGTTCGGACTATATTTTAAGGGAATATCCCAATTGTCTGCATGTTTTTTTATATGCTCCTATGAGAGCGAAAATAAAGTACATATCTAAAGAATATGAGCTTGATGAAAAAAACGCCGAATCCATGATTAAGAAAATAGACAGACAGCGGCACAACTATTATAAATATGTTACCGGAAGAAACAGAGGCGACCGCCGCAGCAAGCACCTTTCCGTCGATGTAGATATATTCGGAGAGGACGATACTGTAAAACTGCTTGCGGATGCGGCAAGAACTCGCTTTAAAATGAATTGAAACAATATCAAAAATCTCCCTTAACCCATGATAAATAAATCAGAGGTTTCGGGAGTTTTTTGATTAATTCAAGCCAAATTTTATTTTTGCCGTAGAGGTTATTATTTCGGCAATTTTGTTATGGTCTGCCATTGAACTGTCTATCATTAAATGGCGGAATTTATGGGAAGTAAATTTGTGCTTTGTGTAGTCTTTATAAAATTCCTCCCTTGCCTTATCTACCTTTGTAAGATAGGTGTAGGCTTCGCCGGGATCCTCTATATTAAGTTCTTCCTTACAAATACTCAGGCGTTTTTCAATAGGTGCATAAATGAATACATTCAGCATATTTGCATCCGCAACACCGTATTTTCTCAAAACAAAGTCTGAACAGCGTCCTACAATTACGCAGTCCTTCGTGTGGGCAAGCTCAACCATAACACTTCTTTCCATTTCAAACAAGGCTCTCTTTGCGTAGGCATTGCCTCTGCCCAAGGGGTATCTCATTTTATCATAAATAGAAATTTTCTGGCCTTCAAATTCAATAAGCTTGTCAAAGTCTCCACTTAATTCCTTAACCGCCATTTCGATTATGTCTCGGTCATAATATTCAAAGCCTAAATTGTCGGCAACAGCTTTCGCTATAACCCTGCCTAAACTGCCGAATTGTCTCGTTACTGTAATAACTTTATGTGCCATAGGTTTCCCTCCTTAAATTTATTCATTGTATATAATTTTATCGGTATAATTTATTATATCCTCACTGCTGTAGGCCAAGGCTCTTAAAACCCGGCCCTTTTTTGCTTCAGTTAAAGCGGCTTCAAACCCTTTTGTTTCATCAAGCCTTATTTTGTTAAAGCCGTAAAAGTATGCTAATCCCATATGTGTATAGCCCTCAAAAAAGCCTGTTCCTTCAAGATTAATTTCAGACGGTACAAGACGGGTATTGTCGCAGAAAACAGGAACACCTTCTTCACTGATAAGAGTTTGGGCTTGATATTTTTTAAAAAGGAAATTCTCGCCCATACCCGTTCTGCCGCAGGAAAATATATCACGAAGAACAAGGCATGATGTCTTTTTCAGATTTATTTTCGTAAGAGTTCTGAAATCGCTGTCTTTAAAGGGAATTACTGGGCAGGGAAGGTATTTAAGAAACGCATTTTCTTCTATATTTATGTACACGCTTTGGCTTGAGCAGAAGCTTTTGCATTTAAAAAGCTTAGTATATGACTGGCCTGTTATAACTGCCTTGCTGCCTTTTCCTATTTCTATTTTTATTTCGTGGCTGTCTCCTTCAAGTATGCCTGCCGAAGCCTGCATTATCATTATTTCGGCGAAATCACCTGAATAAAAGGGCTTAGCCACTTTAAATGGTGCGGTAAAAAAGCAGTCTTCCAAAACGGTTTTGCCTTCCCGAAGAGCGGTTTTTATATAAAGCTTTCCCATTATTAAAGACCTTCCAAAAGAACATCGCTTTTAATCCAGTTTATAACTTTATCAACACCTTCAAAGCTCATAAGGTTTGTAAAGAGGAAAGGTCTGCCGTTTCTCATTCTTTCCGAATCTGCAGCCATTACCTCAAGGCTTGCTCCTACCATATCCGCAAGATCAGTCTTGTTTATAACAAGAAGATCGGAACGTGTTACTCCGGGGCCGCCTTTTCGTGGAATTTTTTCTCCCTGAGCCACGTCTATAACGTAAATTGAAGCATCAGCAAGGTCGGGAGAAAAGGTAGCACTTAGGTTGTCACCGCCGCTTTCTATAAATATAATTTGAACATCTGGAAATTTTGCCGCCATTTCCTCTACGGCTTCCAAATTCATTGAACAGTCCTCTCTTATTGCCGTATGGGGACAGCCGCCGGTTTCGATGCCCACTATACGCTCTGGGTCAAGCGCTGAGTTTTTTATGAGAAATTCAGCATCTTCTTTTGTATATATATCGTTTGTCACAACACATATACTGTATTCCTTAGTCATTATCCTTGTAAGCCTTTCTATAAGAGCGGTCTTGCCCGAACCTACAGGCCCACCTACACCTATTTTTACATATGACAAAAAATCATCTCCTTATGAAATATACAATCTTGAATAAAGGGTTTCGTGCTGAATCTGCCGCAGATCAAAGCCGCAGCCCCCGGCACCCAAATTCTCCTCAGGCAGATTTTCAGCCCTTTCAACTGCTGTCGGAATTTGGGGCAATATGTTATAAAGAGCCTTCTGCCCCTCAAGCTGACGCAGGGGAACAAGCTTAACGGCATGATTTGTCATTGATGACATAATATTATAGCAGTAAAGCTGTAAACTCTCTGTAATATCGGCCCCTATTTCCCTTATGAAAATTCCCATAGCTATGCAGTAGTGACCGTCGCATTCTCCTTTTTTACGGATTCAAGGTAGCTTTTAAGTTCTTTATAATCCTCAAGTTCGGTGTGAAGCTTTAAAAACCTTGAACACTGCTTTAAGCTTCCCTGTCTCAGTTCATAGGGAGATTTTACAGCCGAACAGAGCATATCCAACCTTTTAATATTTTCTCCCTTTGCCGCCCTTGAAGTAAAGGCAAGGTCATTAAAACTCAACATATAGAGATAAGCCGATAAATGTTCTTCAAGGCTCTTAAAATCCTTTACTATGCCCTTTTGAACATATGTTTCCATGCCGTTTGACAGTGTGTAGCTGCCTATAGGAAAGAGTTGGTCTAAGCTTTGGGCAAGCCGCAGCAGCTTAATGCTCATGGTGATGATGTGTATGGGAGTGGCTGTGTCCCTTACACTCCTTATAGTCCGTAAAGCGTTCCTTTACCTTTTCTGCCTTAAAGCCTAACTTTTTAAGATATTCAAATGTCGGCTCATCAAAGGGGATTTTTACACAGTCCGGCTTTATTGACAGAGATAAGTGGCGGTTTCCTATTTCAAAACAGAGCTTTCCCATTTCGACAATATCGCTCACAGTTATTTTAATAAGGTCGCTTTCGGCTATTTCAACAGCTATAACCTTATTTTCGTCCTCATACAGAATATCCCCCTCGTTTAAGGGTCTGTCCGGGCGTATTCCTATTTCTTCGCCGTTTTTCGTGGTTTTTTTGAGAATTTTTTTATCCCTTTCAAACCACTCTATACTGACTGTATCAATTTCCTTGTTTGTTTCTCCTATTTTCCCTAATATTTTATCGCAAACCATATATATACCTCCCTAAAAAAGATAATATTTCTGAGTAAGGGGCAGCTTTTCCGCCGCCCGGCAGGTTATAGCCTCTCCGTCAACAGTTACCTCATAGCTTTCCGGGTCAACCTGTATGTCTCCTGTTCTGTCATTATATTTCATGTCTGCCTTTCCGATTTTACGGCAGTTTTCAACGGGAACAACTATCCTTGAAAGGTTAAGTCTTTCCTTAATTCCTCCTTCTGCCGCTGCTTTTGAAACAAAGCTCAGACAGGTGCGGCTTCTTGCAAGACCGTCGGCACCGAACATATTTGTATAAACAACAGGCTGAGGTGTGGGAATAGAAGCGTTGGCATCGCCCATTTTAGAAGCGCATATAAAGCCGCCTTTTATAATCATTTCGGGTTTAACGCCGAACATTGCCGGTTTCCAAAGTACAAGATCCGCAAATTTTCCTTCTTCAACAGAACCTACATATTTTGCAATGCCGTGGGTTACTGCCGGGTTTATTGTATATTTTGAAACATACCTCTTAACCCTGAAATTGTCGTTTCGGGGGCAGTCCTCCGGCAGAGTTCCTCTCTGATCCTTCATTTTCGAGGCTGTCTGCCAGGTTCTGGTTATAACCTCTCCCACTCTTCCCATAGCCTGAGAATCCGAGCTCATCATTGAGAAAATTCCCATATCGTGTAAGACGTCCTCGGCGGCTATTGTTTTGGGACGTATTCTGGAATCGGCAAAGGCTACGTCCTCTTTTACTCTGCTGTCAAGGTGGTGACATACCATAAGCATATCCAAGTGTTCATCAAGAGTATTTACTGTAAAGGGCATTGTCGGGTTTGTAGATGAGGGGAGTATGTTAGGGAAAGCCGCCGCCTTTATAATGTCGGGAGCATGGCCGCCGCCTGCTCCTTCCGTATGGTAGGCATGAATGGTTCTGCCGCCGATTGCGTTTATTGTGTCCTCAACAAAGCCGGCTTCGTTTAAGGTGTCCGTATGAATTGAAACCTGAACGTCATATTTATCCGCCGCATCAAGTGACTTTCTTATAACAGCCGGTGTTGCTCCCCAGTCCTCATGGATTTTCAAACCGCAGGCTCCAGCTTCAATCTGCTCTGCAAGATAGTCATAATCGGCGCAGTTACCCTTGCCCAAATAGCCCAGATTCATAGGGTAATCTTCAGATGCTTCAAGCATTTTTTTTATATTAAACTTACCGGGAGTACAGGTTGTGGCATTCGTTCCGTCGGCCGGGCCTGTTCCGCCGCCGATCATTGTTGTTATTCCCGAATAAAGGGCTGTTTCAATTTGTGTAGGGCTTATAAAGTGAATGTGTGTGTCGATTCCTCCGGCTGTAAGTATAAGCCCCTCTCCGGCAATAACCTCTGTTCCGGCGCCTACAATAAGGCTTTCCGTTACTCCGTCCATAATGTCGGGATTTCCGGCTTTGCCTATGCCGCAGATTTTTCCGTCCTTAAGACCTACGTCAGCCTTAATAATTCCTGTATAATCTATAATAACGGCATTTGTAATAACAGTATCGGGGCAAAGGCTGTCCGGTACACTGCAGGCCTGACCCATCCCGTCTCTTAATGACTTTCCGCCGCCGAATTTTGCCTCATCACCCTTTACGGTTAAATCCTTTTCAACCTCGATTATAAGGGAGGTATCTGCCAAGCGAATACGGTCTCCTGTTGTGGCTCCGTACATATCCGTATACTGCTTTCTCGTCATTTTAAACATTGTCCCATTCCCCCTTAAAACCAAGCTTTTCGGCCTTTTCAAATGCTTTTTTCTTAACCTCTTCATCGTCGAGACTGCCCGAAACAAGGTCGTTAAGGCCGAAGCCTATTCTCTTTCCGCCTATTTTGACAAGTCTGACTGTTTTCTTCTCACCGGGCTCAAACCTGACAGCTGTTCCCGAGGGTATGTCAAGACGCATGCCGTAGGCAAGGCGGCGGTCAAATTTAAGGCCTTTGTTTGCTTCAAAAAAGTGATAGTGCGAGCCAACCTGAACAGGTCTGTCCGCTGTATTTACAACAGTTACCTCTGCTGTTTTCTTTCCTTCATTAATAATAAGCTCGTCATCATCAAAGAAATATTCACCGGGAGTAACCTTTCCCGTTGGTATAATAGGCTGATGTACGGTTACAAACTTTGTTCCGTCGGGAAAGGTGGCTTCAAGCTGAATTTCATTTATCATCTCCGCCACACCGTCCATAACGTCCTCCGAGGTTAACATTTTTGCCCCAAGGCTCATAAGCTCTGTTACGGTTTTTCCCTCTCTTGCAAGCTCCAAAAGCTCAGAGGAAATATAGGCCACTGCTTCGGGATAATTTAAAAGAAGCCCTCTGTTTTTCCTCTCCTTTGCCAGTTCTCCGGCATAGTGGAGCATAAGTCTTTCCTGCTCTCTGGGTGTTAAGTGCATAAAAACCCTTCTTTCTTTATTAATATTAATGTGTCATCTTGGCCTGAACCTCGTCTGCATCAAGCTCAGAGGTTTTGCCCTTTAATATAATTTCGCCTTTTTCCATAAGATAAATATAGTCCGATATTCCCAAAACAAATTCTAGGTACTGATCTACTATTAAAACGGTTAAGCCAAGCTCGCTGTTTATTCGCCTTATGGCCCTGCCTATGTCCTGAATTACTGAGGGCTGAATACCTTCCGTAGGCTCGTCTAAAATAAGTATTTTAGGCTGCAGCACAAGAGCTCTTGCTATGGCAAGCTGCTGCTGCTGACCGCCGGATAAGTCGCCGCCTCTTCTTTTTTCAAATTTCTCCAAAATAGGGAAAAGCTCATAAATATAAGGCGGCAAACCCTCTTTTCCGTTTTTTGGATTTGCCCCTAACATAAGGTTTTCGTAAACCGTCATTTGAGGGAAAATATCTCTGCCCTGAGGCACATAGCCTATACCTTTTTTTACTCTGTTATATGTGGGAACCTTAATTATTTCTTCACCGTCAAGCTTAATGCTTCCGGCCGGAGTTTTTACAAGCCCCATTATGCTTTTAAGGGTAGTGCTTTTGCCTACACCGTTTCTGCCTATGAGGCAGACTATCTTTCCTTTTTCAACATCCAAATCGAGAGAAGGTATTATTTTGCTTTCTCCGTAATATGCGTCCATTCCGCTTATTTTAAGCATTTTTCTCGCCTCCTCTTCCAAGATAAACTGCCTGAACGGTTTTGTCCGCTAAAACGCTCTCATAGTCTCCTTCCATCAGAACCTTTCCTTCGTGTAAAACCGTAACCCTGTCGGCAATCTGCTTTACAAAATCCATATCGTGTTCGACAACTATAATAGTACAGCTTTCCTTAATTTTCTTAAGGATTTCACCTGTTTTGAAAGTTTCCGGCTTACCCATACCTGCAACAGGCTCATCAAGCATAATTATTTCGGGCTTTTGAACAAGCTGCATGCCTATTTCAAGCCACTGTTTCTGGCCGTGGGCAAGGGAGCCGGCATTTTCGTCCTTTTTGTCTATAAGCCCTACAGTTTCCAAAACATTATTTATGCTTTCTTCCTCTTCCTTTGACATACGGTAAAAAATCGAACTCAAAACACCCTTATGTCCTTTAAGTGAAAGCATCATATTTTCCATAATGCTTAAGTTAACAAACATCGAAGGCACCTGAAACTTTCTGCCTATGCCCTCTTTTACGATTTTATATTCTTTCATTCCCGTAAGCTTTATTTCTCTGCCGTCTTTGGGATAATACATACAGACACCGCCCGTGGACTTTGTTTTGGCACAGATTATATCAAGAAGAGTGGTTTTTCCGGCTCCGTTGGGTCCTATGAAAAAATGTATTGTGTTTCTTTTAACATTTACATTTACATGAAGCAAGGCGCAGTAGCCGTCAAAATCGACGGATATGTCTTTAATTTCCAATATGTTTTCTCCTGTCATATCAGCCTGCCTCCTTTCCGGTTACTTTTCTTATAGCCATAGGCAGCTGATCCCTTATTATGCCCACAAGACCGCCTTTGAAAAATAATATTGTAACAACAAATATTGCTCCCAAAATATACTGCCAAATTTCAACCATTGCTCCTGAGCTGAAATTGTAGTCGCAAAGGTTTATAAGAAAGGCTCCTATAACTCCGCCCACAAGACAGTTCCTACCCCCTACGGCAACCCATATAACCATTGTAATAGAATAAGAAATAGTCATCTGTGTAGGTGTAATTGAGCCGTTGAAGTTTACAAAAATTTCTCCGGCTATAGCTGCAAAAACAGCGGAAAGAATATATATAAAATTTTTATATGTACTTACCTTGTAGCCAGAAAAATAGGTTCTGTTTTCACCGTCTCTGATAGCAATTAAAAGCCTGCCGAATTTTGTGTGAACAAGACCGTAGGAAACTGCGTAAACGACAACAAGGATAACAAGCGAACTGTAAAACATAATAAACATATTTGTTTGATGAGCGGAACCCTTGATGCTCCCCAAAACAGAGCTCATTTCCGTTATGCCTACGTTTCCGCCTGTATATGACTGTAAGCCGGTAAAAAGAGAATAGGCTGCCCAAGTAAGAGCCTGTGAAATAATAGAGAAGTATACGCCCTTAACTCTGTTTTTAAATATAAAATATCCTACAAGTCCGGAAACAACCACCGGAATAAGCATTATTAACGCAAAAGCAAGGGGAGTGCATAAAAAAGGCTTCCAAATAAGAGGCAAATCCGTAAAACCGCCGGTCTGCATAAAGGAAGTTACCTTTCCGTTTGTTGCCTGAAGCTTAAGATACATAGCCATAGCATAGCCGCCCAAAGCGAAATATAAGCCGTGACCGAGGGAAAGTATGCCCGTATAGCCCCAAATAAGGTCAAGCCCTATAGCAACAATTGAAAAGGCTATACATTTTCCGAGAAAAAGTATGAAGGAGCTGCTCGTTATAACTCCCGCTGACAAAAGCAAGGGCATAGCAGCAAGAACCAAAATAATAACAGCAAAGCATATATTATAGCCCTGATTTTTTATTTTCATAAAATGCGCCCCCTTTTATTCGTCAAGATTTCTGCTCTTAGTTGTAAACAAGCCCTGAGGTCTGAACTGAAGAACAATAATTATTATAATAAGAATAGCGGCCTTTGCTATGCTTGCGGAGGTATAGTTTTCTATGCCTATGCTTGCAAAGCCTATAATAGATGATCCGAAAACCGTACCTATAAGCTTGCCTACGCCGCCTAAAACTACAGCTATAAATGAGTTTACAATATAATTCTGACCTACAGTAGAATCAATTGAGCCCAAAAGAGCCACGCTGCAGCCTGCAAGACCGGCAAGACCGGAGCCAAGAGAGAAGGTTATCATATCAACTCTTTTTGAGTTAATGCCCATACACTGAGCCATAGCCCTGTTCTGCATAACCGCCCTCATTTTCTTTCCGAAGTCGGATTTATACATTATAAACCAAACAATGAAAAGACAGAAGGCCACCAAAACAAGTATAAAAAGTCTGTTGTGGGAAAAGGTACAGGGGCCTATGGAAACACCGCCGTTTAAAAATGAAGGCGCCTTTACGTTCACCCCCTGCATACCGAAAATTGAACGGGCAGCCTGCTGTAAAATTATGCTTATGCCCCATGTAGCCAAAAGGCTGTCAATTTCTCTGCCGTAAAGCCTTGAAATTATAAAATGCTCCATAAGAGCCCCCAAAGCAAAGGTAACAGCAAAGGCAGCTATAAGAGCCGCAAAATAATAGAGACTGAAAAGGCTTTCAGGGAAAATCTTTACAAATATTTCCTGAACTATATATGTTACATAAGCTCCGATCATAAGAAATTCACCGTGAGCCATATTTATAACTCTCATAAGTCCGAAGGTAATAGCCAAGCCGAGAGAAGTAAGAAGTATAATGGAGCTTAGGCTTAAGCCGTTAAAAATTGTATTTATAAATTGTACCATATCTTAACCTCCATTCCGAAACAACAGTTCAGCCCAAATAAACCCACAAAGCACTTTGTCCTGCTGCTTCTTAAAAATATTGGGAACTGCCGTCCTGACAGCTCCCAATACCTAATCTATACATACAAATTAAGGAGAAATTTGTTGTTGTTATTTTTATTATTCAACAGGCTGAAGATTTGCCGCTACAGCCCAGTCATATGTTGTAAGATAAGGGTCGGGATCAACAGGCTCTGTTTCGTAAACCGTATTGATTGTTCCCTCTGCATCTATTACGCCTACGCGTACAGGCTTAATAAGGTGGTGATTGCTGCCGTCAATTTCAACTGTTCCTTCTGGAGCATCAAAGCTTATTCCGCCTGCTTCAACAGCTGCAATAACATCTGCTGCCTCAAAGCTTCCTGCCGATTCAACTGCCGCCTTCCAAAGGTAAACTGCATCATAAGCCGCTTCCGCCGGGTCTGATGTTACTCTGTCTGCGCCGTATGCTTCTTTATATGCAGCAACAAAGGCTTCGTTTTCGGGAGTATCAGTCGTCATATAATAATTCCATGAAACCATATGATCCTTAAGAATGTCGCCGCCGATTGTTTTAACCTCTTCCTCTGCAATTGAGAAGGACATTGTCATATAATCCTGAGCCGTATAATTCTTTTCGCTCATCTGCTTAAAGAATGAAAGGTTGCTTGTGCCGTTAAGTGTGTTTATAATAACGTCGGGATCGGTAGCTTCTATCTTAGCTATAATCGAGCCGAAGTCAGTCTGATCCATCTGGGCATATTCTTCGCCTACAACCTCAACCCCAGCGGCTTCACACTGAGCGTTTATAATCATATTGGCCGTTCTGGGGAAAACATAGTCTGAGCCTAAAAGGAAGAATTTAGAATATCCCTGTTCAATTAAATATTCGATTGCCGGAACAATCTGCTGATTGGGAGCGGCACCTGTATAAATTATATTTGAAGAGCTTTCCATGCCTTCATACTGAACGGGATACCAAAGAAGGTTTTCATAATCTTCAAATACAGGCTTAACTGCTTTTCTTGAAGCCGATGTCCAACAGCCGAAAACAGTAACAACCTTGTCCTGATCTACAAGCTTTTCAGCCTTTGTGGCAAAGGTTGAAGGGTCGGAGGCTCCGTCCTCTGCTACATATTCAATCTGCTTGCCCAAAACACCACCGGCTGCGTTGATTTCATCAATAGCCAAAACCTCGGCGTCCTTGACTGCACCTTCACTGATAGCCATAGAACCTGTAGCCGAATATAAAATACCTACCTTAACAGTATCGCCGCTGTCTGCCGAAGCAGATTCTCCTGAGCCTGAATCAGCTGAACCGGAACCGCCGCAGCCGGGCAAAGCCAAAGCCATAATTAATCCTAAAGTTAATGCTGTTAATTTTCTTTTCATAAGACATTACTCCCTTTCATAATTATTTTTAGGTCATCCAAATGAAAAAGCGGCGGAAAACTGATAAACAGACTCCGTCGCCGTTAGGAAAACCTACTGAAAAAAAGAGGTCAGCTACAGTGCTTTTAACTGCGGTTGACCTCGTTGCCTTTGTTTTATGAGTTTTATTTTAACATCAGTTCCCGATTTTGTCAATTCAAATAAATTTTATAAATACGCAGAAAAAACTGTAAGATTTTAACACAGCCTATTGTTTTGAATATTTCACACTTTATTAATAATTTATAAAATTTATGAATATTTAATCACAAAGTTAAGCTGTTTTATTAAATATTGCATTTTATTACCGCAAATTAATCATGAATTTAAACTTGACATAATTCAAACTTAAATCTATAATGTAAATTAGGACAAAGAAGTTCTGTTTTAAAGCAGTGCTTCTTTTATTTTTTTATATTTTCAAAGGAGGAATTATTATGGCTTGTTTCTTAATACCGGCCGGTGAAGCAATTGTTACTGCTGCTATAACAAAAGCAGTTAAAACTAATAATGAAAAGGAAAGCATTGTCGAAGATAACAAAATTCCCTTTTCAAAAAAGTTAGGATGGCTTACAAAAATGCTTGCAGGCGGCAGTGTGCTGTTAGCTTTTGAACATATTTGGCACGGAGAGGTTGTTCCTTGGTTTCCTTTCCTGACGGCAGCTTCTAATGCTGCGGATACGGCCGAAATGCTTCATGAAATGTCAACAGTCGGAGTTTTTATGGCTGTTTTGATTACCGTAGTGTGGATAGGCATGGTGGCAGTATCTGACATTGTTGTAAAAAGAGAATCAATGGCGGCAACATCAAAATAACGAAGGAGGAAATTTTATTATGACTTTACTTATAGCTGTTTTTGCAGCTGTTATATCTACAGTAATTTGGTATAAATCATTACCTGATAACACATTGAAAATACATACTCTTTGTTATATGTACTGGGGAGCTTCTCTGATGTGGCTTGTCGATGCTGTTTTTGAATACGCCGAACTCGGTGCAGATTATTTCACACCGAATGCCGCCGATATGTTAAACGATGCTTTTTTAGGCTTATCCGTTATCGCCCTCGGCTTGGTAATTTGGACTTTATATCTCCTCATAAGTGATCCTAAAGATGTACTTAAAAAAGCCTTGATAAAGAGTTCCGATAAAGCTTAATATCTTAAAAATTAAAGGCTGTCATTTGGCAGTCTTTTTTCATTAATTTTAATAATATAATAAATATAATAGAATTTTATGTTACAGTTTTTTGAAGGATTGTTTTAACTGTATTTGCAAATCATTCTTGGGTTCTTCAGGATTTGGACAGTTTGCGTACCTTTGCGAGGCAACTACGTCTCGGTGGACTTTTACCGCAAAGCATTGGCACACCCGTCATACATAAAAACAGCCTTTCCGTTGATGTGAAAAGACTGTCATAATTTTATTCACTGGGCTTTGTGAAAAATCATCCTTCAACAAGGCTGCGATATTTGGGATAATCATTTTCGGGGATACCAAGAACTTTCATGGCTTGCTCAAGTGTAATATGCAGATTATTCATAGCATTTTTTAGATGGGTTACAGTTGTTTTTTCTTCTCCTCTTTTTTCAATTCCATAGCTTACATTACACATAGTTGTCACCTCTTCCTCAATATTTTTTGTTATCTTGATATTAAATTCATTCTTCATAATGTCCAGTCTTTCTTGTGCAGAAAGGTCTGAAGATGTTGTTACTTCAACAAGTTTTAAACAGTTTTTGTAGTTTTCGGAATCACGTCTGCCGAGACAAACCATAACAATATCCAAAAGGTCATAATCTTTGAAATTGTATTTTGCTTGGCCTATAATGTTCTGTTCTTTTAAAGAGAACCTTGTTATTGTATTCTGCTTATTCTTCGGTACATTACAGCAAATCCATATGCTTACAACTTTTTTAATTTTTCCGTACTCAGAATTTGAAAACTCCTTGTTGTACTGGTCGGAAATAAGCCTTGAACAGTAATAGACAGCACGTTTCAGCAATGGATATTTTGGTGCAAAATCATTTTGTGCTTCAACATTTATAATCAGCTTTACTTTTCCTGCAAGTGATGGTACAAAGGCATAAAACAAAATATCATATCTGACAATAGTATCTTCTCTGTCCATACCTTTTATTATTTCCTTTTCGTTTTCGTGAACAGCTTCGACAGATATTTCAGGCTCACCCTCTATAAACTTGTCGGCAATATCATATTGGTCATAATCTTTAAATTCTTCCAAACAATCCTTTAAAATATTTGCCAAAAAGATTTTTATTGCCAAAGTCTTTTTAAGCTGCTCATCGCATTTTTTGTTGTCCTCGTTTGTATAAGCATTTTTTGCCGCTTCGGTTAAAACTTCCATATCAGTTTCCTTTCAAGACAATCCCAAAAACCTCTTCCCTACATCTATATTTTAATACATTCAGAAAACAGTGTCAAGCAAAAAGAAATACTAAAACTCCTAACGGAGAGAAAATTTTAAATCTTTTTTTCAGTTGATTTTTCAGAAATTTAATTTCTTAACAAATCTTAAAAATAGAGCATTTCGCTACTGGCAAGCATAGCAAGTATGTACATACCTTGCTGGGCTTGTTAAGACTGACTGCCCTAAAACCCATTTGGTGGACAACCCCCAAACCCCCGGCAATTTGATTATTAAAAATCAAATTTTCTTACAAATATAAAGAGAATAATGTCTTTGATAAATTCTAATTTTGAAATTCGTTTTTCTGTCCGCTTTAATATCAGCCCTTTAATTTTGTATCATATTTAAACCGCTGACATAAAGGCTTTTTTATTTACCAAAGTTATAAAATCGTTGATATAGTTTAATTTTTCTTTTACTTCATCAATGTCGGACTGACAAATGTGTTTTGATGCATTTGCTTTCTTAGCTATCTGATTGATGTTGTTCCCGATTCTGTTTATTTCATATGACAGTTTGAAAATTGCGGTCATATCAATATTTACAATAGGATTAACCGTCACTGCCATTCTTATAAACTCACTCATATTCGTCATATCGGCTTGTTTCATTTTTTCTTTGATAGCGGCTTTTTCTTCCGCCGTAACCTGTATACACAGTCTTTGATTTCTTATCATATTTTCGCTCCTTCATTTTTGGTAGAATTTTGAAAACAGTAATGTAATTACTCAGGGGCTTGGGGCATTGCCATAAACGGGTCTTAGGGTGATAAACCCTAACAAGTTTAGGAAGGTATGTACATGCTTCCTGTGCTTGCATATCATGAAATACCCCCTTTTTTGAACCTAATTTTAAAATTCAAACTTAAAAAATTTAAAATTACAAAGAAAATTTTGAAAAAACATTTTTGCAATATATCTCCTTTCGTTTGTGGTTTTATTAAGTAAAAAACCGCTCCCAAACAATGAGAACGGTTTTGCTTAAACAATTATTTATATCCGCATGGAATACAGGCGATACTCTCAAACCATTTTCCATTCGGAACTGAAAACAGCTTATATTTTTTTCTTGCTTAATGACGAGCATACCACTCATTCATGATGTTGACAAGTGATGCAACATCTCCTTCGTTTTTGCTTTCACTGTCAATGCAGTCATTAACGGAAATAAAGCGAACATTATTATTTGGGAACACATTCTCCATATAATAACAGGCTTTTAGAGAATCTCGTCCGAAACGGCTTAAATCCTTTACAATAATTGTTCCGACGCTGCCTTTTTCCACTTCTGCAATCATTTCCTGAAAACCTCTGCGTTCAAAGGTGGTTCCCGAAACACCTTCGTCAGTAAAATGACGGATATTTATAAACCCGTTCTTTTTGGCATAATCTTCAAGCAGTTTCTTTTGATTTGCAATACTGTTGCTGTCGCCCTGTAATACATCAACTCGGTCGAGACGTTCATAAAGGGCTGTAATTTTTTCAATTTGTTTGTTCATTGTAAGCACTTCCTTTTGCTGTAGTTTTTTATTAAGTTAAAAAGCCGTCTCGGTTTGAGAACGGCTTTGGCTTAATCTATG
>JAJQFB010000004.1 GCA_021201395.1 Clostridiales bacterium
AGCACTTTCATCACTATTTGTGCCGGCGTGTGCGGCGGAATGGAGATTATAATGTTAAAATGTAATTCTTTTTTCGTTTACCATATTCTGCAAGGCTTTCATAAGCCCTGTTTTACCGTGGGGATAGTTAAGACCCCCCTGCATATATACGGCGTAGGGTTCTCTCAGGGGAGCGTCTGCGGAAAATTCTATTGAAGAACCTTGAACAAAGGCCCCTGCCGCCATAATTATGTCGCAGTCATAGCTGGGCATAGGGGCAGGGTAGGGGAGGGCTGTGCTGTCAACCGCCGCCCCGGTCTGCACTCCCTGACAAAAGCTTATTAAATTTTCCCTGTTTTCAAGCTGTATGCACTGCACAATATCATTTCTTTTTTCCGTTGGTTCAGGCGTAACCCCAAAGCCCAAATCGGAAAAAATCTGTGCCCCCAAAGCCGCCGTTTTAAGGCTTCCGTTTACGGCCTGGGGTGCCTGATAAAAGCCCTGTATAAGGCTTCTTACAACCCCCAAAGTAGGGCCTACTTCCTTGCCCATACCGGGTACTGTAAGCCTAAAAGCCGCATTTTCAACATATTCCGCCTTTCCGGCAATATAGCCCCCTACGGGAGCAAGGCCGCCCCCGGGGTTTTTTATAAGAGAGCCTACAATTAAATCGGCTCCAACCTCGGAAGGCTCAATGTAATCAGTAAATTCGCCGTAGCAGTTATCCACCATACAAATTATATCGGAACGAACGGCCTTTACCCTCTTTATAATCTCCCCTATTGTTTCAACGGAAAGAGAGGGACGCAGACAGTAGCCCTTAGACCTCTGTATTGTAACAAGCCTTGTATTGGGGCGGATATTTTCCGCTATTTTCTCCATATCCACGCTGCCGTCGGGCAAAAGGTCAATGTCAGAATATTCAACCCCCCAGTCGGTTAGGCTGCCCTTAATCGGCCGTTTCGCCCCTATTACCCCCTCAAGGGTATCATAGGGGCTGCCGACAGGGCTTAAGAGGTGGTCTCCAGGACGGAGATTTCCGAAAAGAGCCACGGTCAGAGCGTGGGTTCCCGATATAATCTGGGGGCGGACAAGGGCGTCCTCCGTCCTAAAGGTATCGGCGTAAATTTTTTCCGTAACCTCCCTGCCGCTGTCGTCATAGCCGTAGCCTGTTGTACCGCAGAAGTGGTCGATAGTCAGCCTGTTTTTCTGCATAGTGGCTATAACTTTCATTTGGTTGTACTCCGTAATTTTGTCAACCTCATTAAAATAATCCTTAAGCTTTTCCTCGGCTTTTATAACCCGTTCATAAACCTTTTCCGATATGCCGTATTCACTTATTGCTATTTCTTTGGTTTTGTCCATTTTCTATTTCTCCCGATTTATAAAATTTTCAGAACCGCACCTTTAGGCTCTGCTGCTGCCGCTTACAGCCGACACAAAAACCCTCTTTAGACTATTAGGAAAATTTTTATTTTACCATTTTTTCCTCAAAACCGTTCCAATAATCCTCACTGAAAGGAACCTGACCGTCGATGTTAAAGTCAAACAAATTACCGTTAAATTCAGCATCATACAAGTCGTATTTACCCTCTGCTTTATAAACATACAGTGAATTATCGGAATATTCCTCTTCAAAAATCGGCTCCGCTATAAGATGACCTGCGTAGTCTGTGCCGTCTTTATAAATCATAGTTTTTAATTTTCGGCCGCAGGAGATAATAACAGTTTGTTTTGAAATGTCGATTTGACTCTTTATTTCATAGGTCAGCTTCACATTATACCATTCCTCAATCCAATCGTAATAATGCTCTCCGACAAATGACTCCCAATATGTAAATTCCTCCCGATTTCCGAATACATCGCTGAAATACTCTTTAAAAAGCCTCATTTTCTGCTTGTCATACTCCGTTTCGGCTATATAATCAAGCCTGCCCCTGCAAACAGCAGCTTCCTTTTTTTCACACATACTCCCCCTTTTTAATCCTCAGACTTAAGTCCGCAGCCCTGCCGCTATAGCCTCCACCGCTTCCCTTGCACTTTCAAAGCTTCCCATATCTATCCAAACGGCCTCTTTACACTGGTGTTTAAACCATGTAAGCTGTCTTTTGGCAAAATGCCTCGTGTCTCTCTTTATTTTATAAACGGCCTCATCAAGGCTCAGCTCTCCTGCCAAATAGGCTGCAGTTTCCTTATAGCCTAAGCCCTGCATACTGACGGCTTTCCTGCTTATTCCTCTGTCAAGAAGCCTCTTGACCTCATCAACAAGCCCATCTTCAACCATTTTGTCAACCCGCAGGTCAATCCGCCTGTAAAGTCTCTCTCTATCCATATTCAACACAAAAATCCTTGCGTCATAAAAAGGCTCTCTCCGCTTTTCCTCTGCATTGTGTTCGGAAAAGAGCCTTCCCGTTTCTCTGTAAAATTCTATTCCCCTCAAAACCCTTTTTATATTGTTTGCGTGGACGCTTTCGGCATATTTCGGGTCAATCTCCTTAAGGAGAGAATACATATATTCCGCCCCTTTTTCACTAAGCTCCGCCGTAAGCTCCTCTCTTATACTGTAGTCCCTTTCCTCCTCGGAAAAGTCGTTGTTGTATATGAGGGCATTTATATAAAAGCCCGTTCCCCCCGCAACAACGGGCATATGCCCTCTCTCGGCAATTTCGCCTATATATTTTTTTGCAAGACGCTGGAAAACCGCCGCACTGTAGTCCTCCCACGGGTCAAGCTCGTCTATAAGAAAATGGGGAATACCCTGCTTTTCCTCCTCCGTTACTTTCGCCGTGCCTATGTCCATACCCCTGTAAACCTGCATGGAGTCGGCGGAAATAACCTCTCCCCCTATAAGCCTGCAAAGCTCCACGGAAACCGCCGTCTTTCCGCAGGCGGTGGGGCCTCCTATAATAACCAAAAGCTGCTTCATTTTACTCATCAAGCAAATTATTCTTTCTCAAAGCGGCAATAAATTCCGCAGCATCGGCTTTAGCCGTGGCTTCATCTATGTCATACTGAGAGGTCAGCGCCTTAACAACGGCCTCCTCTGTAGTTTCCTCTTCAAGCTTCGTCCAAATAAAGGCACCTGTTTCGTTAAGGTTCATAATATTGTTAAAATCAACACTGCTTGCTCCGAAAGGCACCACAACAGCCGTATTTTGAATTTTTCTCAGCATAAATCCCTTTTTAATTTTCATTTTATTATTCCTTTCTTCATTTCGTTATAAGATGTTTCAACTGCATCGGGGCTTATGTTGCAGCCCATTATATATATGGGAAGATTACAGAAAATATCGTTTAACGTTTCCATAAACATATCCATTCTCCCCTCATCGTCGGGTCTTACGGTTTGTTCGTAAAACTTGCCGAAAGCTTCAAAGGTTTCCGCCTTTCTTATGTGATTCGTCTCGGAACGCTCTATAAAGCATATACCGGCAACGGGAACCCTCATATTTCTGTTAAGGTCAGTCTTGCCGCTCCAAGGTGTCCCGTAGGCGTAAACCTTTCCCTCAATCATTCTGAGAGCCGGCTTGTCGTCATTCAATATATAGGCCTTGTCTCCGAAATAATCAAGCCACAGCCCCGTATGGGTAGACTTTCCCACACCGGAAAAGGCCGAAAAAAGATAAGCATAGCCGTCCACAACCACCGCCGAGGAGTGGAGCAAAACCCCCTTAAATTCTATAAGCTTTTCGTAAAAGGCCGCCCCTGTCAAAAGATATTCACAGTCATTTATTGTCAGATGGGGGTTTTCCCTCTGAAATTCAACAAGTGATGGCTTATTAAGGGTTATGCCGAAAATAGGCTTATAGCTTTTGTCATTTTCCTCCGCAATATAGGCTTCGGCCTGTTTAAGCATAGTGGGATATTCATATTCAAGTCTGAAATCAATATCCGCAACACGCAAATTATACATTTATAAATCCACCTTTCTGCGAAAGGCACCGATGGGGTTATGAAATGGATGCGC
>JAJQFB010000036.1 GCA_021201395.1 Clostridiales bacterium
CTTGCAGAGCTTAACAAAGAACTAACAATGGGCAACATAGCCGACACAGCAAAAGCAAAGCAGGAAAACGAAAGCAAAACCGAAGAAGTAAAAAGCAAGCCTGTCAAAGCCGTATATTCAGCAGCTTTATAATATATAAAAAACAGACCAACTCCGTTATGTTTTTTGCTTACTGGAGTTGGTCTTTTGTGATGGAGCGTTAATTTATATTCAGTTCGGCTTTCAGGCGACGGAGAAATTCTTTTGAGGCTTTTGAAAAGACCTGATACTTTTTCCATACAATGCAAAGACCGGCTTCCATTTTGGGAGTTAGGGGACGGAAGCAAAGGCCGCCTTCTCCTGTTATGTTGAGGATTTTGTCAAGGCAGATTAAATAGCCTATATTGTTTCTGACAAAATGAGAAACATTGTAGATTAAATCGCCTGTTACCACTACGTTGGGCTTTACTTCATCTGCTTTAAGCCACGATAACATTTTACTGTTTGAAGCAGCTTGATGGGAAAGAATTAAGGGCTTTCCCCATAAATCTTCAGCACAAATTTCTGATTTTTCCGCTAATGGATCGTCTTTCCTCATTAAAACACCCCAAGTGTCGCTCATGGAAAGCTTTAAATAATCGTATTTTTCAATGTCGACATCGCCTATAAGAAGTCCAAAATCAATAAGTCCTCTGCCAAGCTTTTCCATAACAATTTCCGCATCGCCGCTGTAAATGTGGTAATGAATTAAAGGGTGTTCCCTTTGAAGTGCCTTTGCGGCTTTGGCGAAAAACGAAACGGCATCCGATTCACCGCAGCCTATGTATATTTCTCCAGTTATATTTTTATCCGAGTCGGAAAGCTCGGCTTTTGTCTTTTCAAACAAATCCAATATTTCCTCCGCACGCTTTCGCAGAAGCATACCGTCCTCGGTTAAAGTCACTCTTTTGCCGCCCCTTATGAGAAGCTGTTTTCCAACCTCGTTCTCAAGGTCTTTCAGCTGTCTCGAAAGGGGCGGCTGTGTCATATGGAGAACCTCTGCCGCTCCGGTTATGCTTTCTTCTCTCGCTACTGTCAAAAAATATTTTAAAACTCTTATGTCCATATATATGCCCCTTTCTGATATTTATTAACTCCATTATAGCAGATTTTACCATACCTTTCAAGTATGAAGCTCCATATAATATGTGTATTTGATATTTTGACTGTAAGGTATTATAATTAAAGCAAGAAAGAAAGAGAAAGGGATGAATTATATGAACACTGAGGAATTTTTAAGTTGTATGAATACGGGGGAGGTTGCAAAAGGAGGTTCGGAACTGCACAAATATATGACAGGTTTATCCTATGAAGCTATGAAGGTCACAACCGAGCTTAACGGAAAATACCACAACCCCGAAGAAATAAGGGAGCTGCTTTCTAAAATAATCGGCAAGCCTGTTGATGAAAGTCTTGTGTTGTTTCCGCCCTTTTACACAGACTGCGGCAAAAACATAACCATAGGCAAAAATGTTTTCATAGGCAGCTGCTGTTATTTTCAAGACCAAGGCGGAGTTAAAATAGGTGACGGTGTTTTGATGGGACACAACACAACCTTTGCCACATTAAACCACTGTTTTGAACCTGAAAGCAGAAGCAGCACAATTCCAAAGCCAATAGTTATAGGTGACAGAGTTTGGATTGGGGCAAACGTAACCATTCTGCCGGGAGTAACCATAGGGGATAATGCAGTAATTGCCGCCGGAGCGGTTGTTGCAAAGGACGTACTTGCCGACAGCGTTGCCGCCGGAGTTCCGGCAAGGGTTATAAAATCAATATATGACGAAAAGGGGAGTGAGATTAAATGAAAAGATTTTTTACAGCCTTTTTATCGCTGACTATAGCAGCGGCAAACACAATGGGCTGTATAGCCGAAACGAATACCGATGAAACAACTATTGTCATGGAAATCGGCAGTCCTACGGCAACAGTCAACGGTATTGAAACGGAAATAGAACCGGGAGAGGACGTTTCCCCTGTTATATCCGAGGGAAGAACGCTTGCTCCTCTCAGATTTTTAGCCGAAAATTTAGGTTTTGAGGTTGAATGGGATGCTGAAACACAGCAGATAACAATTACAAAAGGAGCGAACAGTGAAGCCGCGGTGAAAGATGAAATTTCCAAAGCCGAAACAAAAACTACAGAGGAAGATAACAATATGATAAACATTAATATTTCTATTGGTGACAAAGAATTTGAAGCTGTTCTTTATGACAACGAAACGGCAAAAGCCTTTGCGGAAAAGCTGCCTGTTACCTATGATATGTCAGAACTTAACGGCAATGAAAAGTATTTTTATATGGAAGATTCACTGCCTGCCGACGATATTGACCCTGAAATGATAAATACCGGCGACATTATGCTTTATGATTCAAATTATCTGACTATATTTTATGACACATTTGTGCCGTCATATTACAGCTATACTCCTATGGGCTATATAGTAAATCCCGATGGACTTTCAGAAGCTGTAGGCAGCGGAGATGTCACTGTAACTATTACAAAATAAATTGTAACTTTCTGTGAAACTGCCGGCAGATTAAGAACATTTTCTTCATAAATTTCCAGTATTACTGAAAATGCTCTCAACAGCCGGAGTAATATATAAAAAGGAGGACAAATATGTTAGGAAATTTTTCTTACTGCAACCCGACGAAGCTTTATTTCGGTGATGATTCACTTAAGTTTTTGAATGACGAACTCAGTAAATACGGCTCAAATGTTGTGCTTATTTACGGCGGCGGCTCAATCAAAAAGAACGGCATTTATGATTCCGTAACGGAGATTTTGAAAAGCTGCGGAAAGAATGTTGCCGAAATCGAGGGAGTTATGCCTAATCCCACTGTTGACAAACTGAGAGAAGGCGTTGAAATCGCCAAAAATCACAAGGCTGATTTTATTCTTGCGGTAGGCGGCGGTTCTGTCTGCGATTACACCAAAGCGGTTTCCGTTTCCGTAAACTGCGATGAAGATCCTTGGGATAAATATTTCATACGCTTTGAAGAGCCTGACTGTAAAATTGTTCCCGTTGGCTGTGTGCTTACAATGGTGGGAACAGGCTCGGAAATGAATGCCGGAAGTGTTATAACAAACACCGAGACGAAGCAGAAAATAGGCCACGTATTTGCAAGCGAGGAGGTTATGCCTAAATTTTCAATTCTTAACCCCAAATATACACTGACCCTGCCCCATTATCAAATGGTATCCGGTATTTACGATATTTTCAATCATATCTGCGAGCAGTATTTCTCCGGCGAGGACGACAACACAAGCGACTATATAAGCGAGGGTCTTATGAAATCCGTTGTTCATTCAAGCCGTATTGCAAATATCGACCCTCAAAACTATGAGGCAAGAAGCAATATAATGTGGACAGCCACTTGGGCGTTAAACACTCTTGTTGCAAAGGGAAAGACCACAGACTGGATGGTTCATATGTTAGGTCAGGCAGTAGGCGGCTGTACAAACGCAACCCACGGTATGACCCTTGCCGCTGTTTCTCTTGCCTACTACCGCCATATTCTCTCCTACGGCTTGGCTAAATTCAAGAGATTTGCCATAAATGTTTGGAATGTAAACCCCGAGGGCAAAACCGACACTCAGGTTGCGGAAGAAGGACTTTCCGCTATGGAAACATGGATGAAGGAATTAGGGCTTGTTATGAACTTAACCGATTTGGGAGCATCGGAGAATATGCTTGAAAAGCTTGCAGATGTTACAATTCCCTTAAACGGCGGCTACAAGCCTTTGGAACGCAGCGAAATTATTGAAATTTTCAGAGAGAGCTTAACGTGAAAGTAAGAAATTTTGTACAATAAATAAAAAGTTGCATAACAAAGAA
>JAJQFB010000128.1 GCA_021201395.1 Clostridiales bacterium
TCTTTGTTATGCAACTTTTTATTTATTGTACAAAATTTCTTACTTTCACGTTATTTCTCCTTTACTTTCCTTAAGCTTTGCATATAAATAATATAAATATATTTTACCTTTTTTATTGCCTTTTGTAAAGCTTAAAAATACCGGGAGACAGCGTCAGCATAGAGGACTGTGCGGAGGAAAATAAAGAGGAGCTTAAGTCTCCCGATATGGCAGGTTATCTTGAGGCTATGCTTGAAAAATACAACATTTCAAAAAAAGACGCCATAAAAAAGCTGCTCTTGGCCAAGGCTGTGGCTATTATATTTTTTCGGGAGATAAAACGGGTTCCTCAAGGAGCAAGCTTATTCAGCTTATTTTGGGTATAGGCTGAAAAACGTCTTTTACGAAAAAAGGCTTGGGGGGGGCATATTTCATATTCATAAAAAAATTTGTACTTGACTTATGTGTAAAAATGAAGTATAATTTAAATTGTGACAGGCATTTTTTGCGAACAAGATGTTTTTGCTGATATAAAAACGCAAAAATTGTTTTAAACAACCAATTATAATAAATTAAAATATCGGAGGACTGTTTTGTGGATAAAGACAGGATAAATGCAAACAACACAGAAGAAGAAATACAAATAAATATATTTGAAATTGTAAATGCGCTTATAAGATATGCCTGGATTATTATTTTAACGGGAATTATTTTTATGGCTGTGTTTGCGGCATATACACATTTCTGCATTGACCCCACATATACCTCGTCGCTTTCATTTTATGTAAAAAATTCCGAGACTCAGAGTTCAATCACCGCCATTACTTCAAACGAAATCAGCTCCGCCGTTCAGCTTGCAAAAACATATACCGTTATTTTGCAGGACGATTCCATTTTGGAGATGATAGGGTCAGACCTTATCGAGGAGTTCGGTGCGGAGAGAATAGGGGAGTATTATACAATAGTTGAGAACAATGACGGAACCCTGACTATTGAGGCAAACGAGCTTGCCGGTCAGATAAAGATGGAGCCCATAGACGAGACGGAAATTTTGGGGTTAACGGTTGTTACCCGGGATCCGGTATTTTCCGCCGCAATATGCAGAAGCTATGAGGAGATTGCTCCCGATGAGCTTAAGAGAATCGTAGGTATCGACTATATAGAATCCATAGGAACGGCTAAAATTGCCACAGCTCCCTCGGGCCCCAATGTAAAGAGAAACGCGGCTGTAGGGCTGCTACTGGGAGTTTTTATAAGCGGTTTTGTTGTTGTTCTCTTAAATCTTATGGACAGTAAAATTTATGACGGCGACACTGTAAGAAATGAATTTAATGTGACTGTTTTCGGTGAAATTCCTTATTATGAATTCAGCTGACGCCTTATAGCCGATGCTTTATATTATAAACGCCGCAGCTTTGACTGTGGGGATTGAAGCGGTGATATATGTTTATTGAATGGATCAAGGATATATGGAGGGAAAAATTTTTTATAATATATATCTGTTTTTTAAGTGTTTTGCTTGTTTATGCCGTAAATAACTTTGCAATGAAAAAAAAATATGTATATTCGGTCAGCTTTTATATAACCAATTCCGAGCTTGCAAAAATTATAATCGATACCGACACTCTTGACAGCGATATTATGATGGCGGAATCCAGTAAAATTTTGCTTAATTCAGATTATACGACAGATACGGCCGGCGAGATGCTTATTGAAAAATACGGAACCGAATATTTGAAAAATTTTTTTACAATTACAGAGGATAAAGACGGAAATATCAGTATAAGCAGCGATGAACTTAAAGAGTGTATCGATGTTTCGATTGTCTCCGAGGGGATTGCGGTGTTAAATATAGAGGTTACAACTCCGAGTTTGTATCTTACTCAGGATCTCGGAAGCTTTATGACCTTTTTAACTCCCAATATTATATTCAGTGTTGTAAGCGCCGACTATGCAACTCCCTTTGATAACGCACGTATCAGAACAGAAAGCGGCTTCCTGGGGAGGAAAGAGATTTTAGCTGCAGGGCTTGCTTTTGGATTTATATTATCTATAATAATTATAGCCTTATATAAAAAAGGTTTTATTAAGAATATAATAATGAGTAAGGAGGATATAGACAGCTGTTCATCGGCGGAAATCCATACCCTCGGGAATATACCCTATTATGAATTTAACGTCAAAGGCGACTTAAACGGGAAGGGAAGAGTAAAATGAAAAATTTTTTAAATATTTTTAAATTCAGAAATAAAAAAAGTAAAAGAAAGAGGGCTAAAAGCCCGAGCAAAGGGGGAACTATACTTGATACCAATCCGCCCTTTGCCGTTATAGAGGCCTATAAAACCTTAAGATATAATATAAGATTTGTACTCTCTACAAAAAACAAAAACAGCTTTGCAATTTCCAGCACGAATGTAGGCGACGGAAAATCAACCACAATCGCAAATATAGCTATTTTGTTAGCTCAGGCAAATTCAAGAGTTATCCTTATAGATATGGACTTAAGACGTCCCTCTCAGCACAGAATGTTCAAAATAAACAATAAAGTGGGAGTTTCAAACATTATAGGCGAAAAGAAAAGCCTTCAAAGCGCAATACATAAGGACATTATCCCCGGCCTTGATGTATTAACAGCCGGAACTATTTCACCCAACCCCTCTGAAATGGTTTCTTCCGATAAAGCTAAGGAAATTGTTAAGTGGGCTGAGGAAAACTACGATTATGTTCTTATAGACGCCCCTCCCGTGAATATTGTTTCCGATGTTTTGGCTCTTGCAAACATGACAGCAGGTATCTTATTTGTGGTTAGAGTAGGCTCAACTCACAAAGACGAGCTTAAAAAAGCCATAGAGGAAATCAAGTTTGTAAACATGGAGCTTTTGGGTGTTATCCTTAATTCGGCGGATTCAGATGCCTCAAAGAGACAAAAAATTAAGAGCGGCTACGGCTATGGCTACAGCAATAAGTATAAGTACAGCGGCAAATATTCCTATGAATATGCAGCCGACGAAACCGAAAATCAATGAGATTTGTTTGGTAAAGAGAGAAGCTGATATAATGTACACAGATTATCACAGCCATATACTTCCCGATATGGACGATGGAGCAAAAGACTTAAATACTTCCGTTAAAATGATTGAAATGTTAAAAAACCAGGGGGTTGATACTGTTGTTTCAACCTCCCATTATTACGCCCACAAGGAAAGCACGGCCAATTTTATCGAAAGACGCAAAAACAGCTTTGACAGCCTTATGTCGGAGAAGCCTGCTCTTGAAAATATTATTCTCGGTGCCGAAGTGGCTATAGAAAGAGGAATTTCGGAAAAAAAGGGTCTTGAGAAGCTTTGTATAGAGGGTACAAAATATATACTTTTGGAGCTGCCTTATTCCTCCTACAGCGGTTGGATGGGCGAGGAAATTACAAATATCCAGCTTGATTTGGGCTTGACGCCTATAATCGCCCATATAAACAGATATACAAATATATATAATTCCGATCAGCTTGACGAAGTTTTAAGTCTGCCGGGGGTTATTTTCCAGATAAATAACGAGGTATTTTATTCATGGCTAAAAACGAGATTTACTATGAATTTATTAAAACAGGGCTATCCCCTTGTTTTCGGCAGCGACACCCACAACACGGAGGAAAGACGCCCCAACATTGATATTTTTGAAAAAACCCTTAAGAAAAAGCTTAAAAAAGACTTCGACAGCTTTGTAAAAGATTATTGCAGCATACTTAAAAATCGCTGACCTTAAAATCGGTGGTTTTTTTATTTTTATCTTGTAAATTTATGCCTTATGATGTAAAATTAATATCCCATCTTTAACACTTGGAAAAGAGCGAAGAGGCAGAAACCGTTGAAAATATG
>JAJQFB010000017.1 GCA_021201395.1 Clostridiales bacterium
TTGGTTACACCCTTAATTGAAAAATTGCCCCTTAAATTAAATAAATGACATTGGCAGCCAAACTGAAATCGGAATATATATCCGAAAACACAAAAGAAAAATACAGCCTTAAGGATATTGAGCAAGAAAAAACCATAGCCGAAATATGGTGTATGCTTTCGGACGCAAAAAGCAAAAATAAATTTATAAAAGCCCTTTTCCGACAAATTAAATATATCAAAACCGAAAAGGGAAACCGCCTGAATAAAGAAAAAACAGACAGCTTCGAAATGGAATTTATAACAAAGCTCCCCTGTAAAGCTCCGCCGACACCCTGTAATAACCTATCTGTATGAAGATATGGCGGCAGAACAGAAGGCACGCTCCACCTACGACTATATTTTAAGCCTGACCGACGACCCCGATGTTATAGGTCCCATTAAATTTTTAAGGGAAGGGGAAATCGTTCACTTCCAACGCTTCGGCGAGGCTTTGGAGTATGTTTCCGACTATCTTGCGGAAAACAGAGTTTTTTCCATGCCCAAAACGGATTTTATGAAAAAAGGTTCAAAATCAGAGGATTGTAAGTGTGAAAAGGATTTAAGCTCCGGCAGAAGCTTAAGCGGCAGAGAAAACACAGGGGCTTTGAGGGAAAACCGCTCCGGCTGTTTTGACGGAAATATGAAAAGATATAACAGATAAATAAATTTTAAACCTAAGGCAGATAAATTTTTATATTTTTCTGCCTTTTTTGGGGTTGACAAATACCCCTTAGGGGTATATACTGATGATAGGGTAAATAAATTCGGAAAGGAGCGTGGCTTTTTTGGATGAAAATAAGTGCCGTTGCTGCGGAAAGAAAACTAAGGAGAGGTCTCCTGAGGAATATCAGAAGCTTATAAACAGGCTTAACAGAATAGAGGGTCAGGTAAGGGGCTTAAAGGGTATGGTTGAAAGAAATGCCTACTGTCCGGACATATTAATACAGTCGGCGGCGGCAGCGGCGGCTTTAAACGCTTTTGGCCGAGAGCTTTTAAATACGCATATAAGAACCTGTGTTGCAGATGATATAAGAAAGGGAAATGACGAGGTTATAGACGAGTTGATTTCCACACTTCAAAAAATGATGAAGTAACGAAATGATAAAATAGGGAGATGATATGAAATGGAACAATATAATGTAACGGGAATGAGCTGCGCCGCCTGTTCCGCAAGGGTTGAAAAAGCCGTAAACAAGGTTAAGGGCGTTACAAGCTGTTCCGTAAGCCTGCTGACTAACTCTATGGGGGTTGAGGGTACGGCGGCGCCCGAAGCAGTTATTTCAGCCGTAAAGGCCGCCGGCTACGGAGCCTCCCTTAAAGGCGGAAGCTCCGGGGCTTCTTCGGCCGTATCCGCCGATGAGGAAGCTTTAAAAGACCACGAAACCCCGGTTTTAAGGCGGCGGCTCATAATTTCAATAGGCTTTTTGCTTGTTCTCATGTATTTTTCAATGGGGCATATGATGTGGGGCTGGCCCCTGCCTAAGTGGTTTGAGGGAAACCACGTTGCTATGGGGCTTGTACAGCTTCTTCTTGCCGCCGTAATAATGATAATAAATCAGAAATTTTTTATAAACGGTACAAAGGGCCTTGTAAAGGGCTCGCCTAATATGGATACCCTTGTGGCAATGGGCTCCTTTGCTTCTTTTGCCTGGAGCGTTTTCGCCCTTTTCCTTATGACGGACGCTGTTGTAAAAGGAAACGATGAGCTTGTTATGACCTATATGGACGAATTTTATTTTGAGTCTGCGGCTATGATACTGACCCTTATTACCGTAGGGAAGATGCTTGAGGCTCACTCTAAGGGAAAGACAACAGACGCCCTTAAAAGCCTTATGAAACTGGCTCCCAAAACGGCTGTTGTTGTAAAAAGCGGCGAAGAAGTGACCGTTCCCATAGAGCAGGTTCACAAGGGGGATATATTTGTTGTCCGCCCCGGAGAAAATATACCCGCAGACGGTATAGTTTTAGAGGGGAACAGTGCTGTAAACGAAGCAGCTCTGACCGGAGAAAGTATTCCCGTGGATAAAGCCGAGGGGGACAGCGTTTCCGCCGCAACCGTAAATCAGTCGGGCTTTATAAAATGCGAGGCTTCCCGTGTAGGAGAGGACACCACCCTTTCACAGATTATCAAAATGGTAAGCGATGCGGCGGCCACAAAGGCGCCTATAGCCAAAATTGCCGACAAAGTTTCCGGTGTGTTTGTGCCTGCGGTAATCACCATAGCCCTTATAGCCGCTGTTGTCTGGCTTCTCTGCGGAGCAGGCTTCGGCTTTGCCCTTGCAAGGGGAATTTCCGTGCTTGTAATTTCCTGCCCCTGCGCCTTAGGTCTTGCTACCCCCGTGGCAATTATGGTAGGAAACGGTATGGGCGCCAAAAACGGCATATTGTTTAAAACCGCCGTTTCTCTCGAAGAAGCAGGCAGGGTTCAAATTGCCGCCCTTGATAAAACAGGCACAATAACAAGCGGCGAACCCCGTGTTACCGATATAACAGCCGCAGAGGGCTTTACAGAACAGGAGCTTTTAAAGACGGCCTATGCTCTCGAAGCCAAAAGCGAACACCCTCTGGCAAAGGCTGTACTTAAAAAAGCCGAGGAGGATGGTCTTAGAGCCTCTCAGGTCACTGATTTTAAAGCTCTGCCCGGAAACGGTCTGTCTGCCGTTTTGGATGGAGAGGAGCTTTTAGGCGGAAGTATGAAATTTATAGGAAGCGAAGCCGAAATTCCGAAAGCCCTTATGTCAAAAGCGGAGGAGCTTGCGGAAAAGGGAAAAACTCCCCTGCTGTTTGCAAAAGGCGGTAAGCTTACGGGGATTATTGCCGTTGCGGACGTTATAAAGGAGGACAGCCCCAAAGCCGTTAAAGAGCTTCAAAATATGGGCATACAGGTCGTTATGCTGACAGGAGACAACGAAAAGACAGCTAAGGCCATAGGCCGACAGGCAGGAGTGGATAAGGTTATAGCAGGTGTTCTGCCCGACGGCAAGGAAGCCGTTATAAGGCAGCTCAGTGCCTACGGCAAGGTAGCAATGGTTGGAGACGGCATAAACGATGCTCCGGCCTTGACGCGGGCTCATATAGGTATTGCCATAGGAGCCGGAACAGACGTAGCCATAGACGCCGCCGACATCGTTCTTATGAAGAGTAAGCTGTCGGACGTGCCTGCCGCTGTTCGCCTAAGCAGAGCCTCTCTCAGGAATATACATGAAGATCTCTTTTGGGCATTTTTCTATAACTGTATAGGTATCCCTCTGGCGGCAGGTGTGTTTATACCCCTTTTCGGCTGGAAGCTTAACCCTATGTTCGGTGCTGCGGCAATGAGCCTTTCCTCGTTCTGTGTGGTGACAAACGCCCTAAGGCTTAATCTGTTTAAGCTCTATGATACAAAACGGGATAAGAGTATTAAAAATAAGGTGAAGCTGCCTGATTTAACTTCGGCGGAAACCGAAGCCTCCGATGAAGCCGATTTAATGCTTAATATTAAGGGAATGATGTGCGGCCACTGTGAAAATGCCGTTAAAAAAGCACTGGAAGCCCTGCCTGAGGTAAGCTCTGCTGTGCCCGACCATACAACGGGAATGACCGCCGTTAAATTAAATGGCAAAGCGGATATAAAGAAAATGAAAGCCGCTGTTAAGGAAGCAGGTTATAAGGTTTTATCCGTTAAGGAGTAATAACGTGAAAGTAAGAAATTTTGTACAATAAATAAAAAGTTGCATAACAAAG
>JAJQFB010000086.1 GCA_021201395.1 Clostridiales bacterium
AGGTAGTTAAAACCTTTGTGTAACATTTCTGTAAAAATTCATGATTCTGCCGTGCAAAATATTATTACTGTGAATTTCAATCTTTGGTATTTTGCACAAATAAGCCCCTCAATTTTCGTCACTTTGTCGGAGACGGCGGTTTAAATCCCTCTTGTCCCCTCTGCAAGAACATTCTGAGCCGTTTCGGGGGTCAGCTCCGTAACACCCTTAAGCTTCCGCCTTATGGCGTTTGTTCTGGTTCCCACAAGCCTCTCCAAATCGTCGTCGGCCTGTCTTATTCTGTTTCTTGCGCTTTCCAAAACGGTGTCGAATTTTTCAAATTCAGTCTTAACCGCCCCCAAAACCTCCCAAACCTCGGAGCTTCTCTTCTGTATAGCCACCGTCTTAAAGCCCATTTGGAGGCTGTTTAAAAAGGCCGCCATTGTGGAGGGGCCGGCTATATTCACTCTGTATCTCCTCTGGAGCTCCTCCACAAGCCCCCTGTTTACGGCTTCGCAGTAAAGCCCCTCAAAGGGCAAAAACAAAACCGCAAACTCGGTGGTTGCCGGAGGATATATGTATTTTTCCCTTATGTCTTTAGCCTCCGCCTTTATCCTCGCCACAAGCTCTTTCGCTGCATTATCCACAGCCTCCTTTGAGCCTGTGTCGTAGGCGTCAAGAAGCCTTTCATAGGTTTCCCCGGGAAATTTCGAGTCTATGGGCAGGTGAACAAAGCTGTCGTCCTCGGCGGAGGGTATCTTAACGGCATACTCCACGGCCTCACGGCTTCCCTGCTTAACACGGCAGTTTGTTTCATACTGCTCCGGTGCAAGAATTTCCTCCAAAATCGCCCCGAGCTGAATTTCTCCCAAAATGCCTCTTGTTTTTACGTTTGTGAGAACCTTCTTTAAGTCCCCTACTCCGGCCGCAAGGCTCTGCATTTCTCCTAAACCTCTGTAAACAGCCTCAAGTCTTTCGTTTACGGCTTTAAACGACCTTGAAACGCTGTCCTGAAGTTTTTCGTCCACAACAGTCCTCATTTCGTCAAGTTTCTTGTTATTATCCCTCCTGATTTCAAAAAGTCCCTCGTTTACGGTTTTCCTTATTTGCTCAAGCTTCTGCTCGCTTTCAAGGGCAAAGGTCTTAAACCTTTCCTCCTGTATGGACAGCCCTGCGGAAACGGTTTTTCTTATGCCATCCTGCTGCTGCGAGAGCATATCGAAAAGCCATTCCTGTCTGCCCTCCATACCGCCGCCTATATTTTTAACCGCAATAACACACACAGCGGTCATAACCAAGACAGCAGCAATTACAATAAAAAGCAATAAAAAAACCATACCCTCCATAAATAAATCACACTCCTTTTTTCTTCTTTTTCTTCATTATATACCTATAATATGTAAAATTTTTTACATATCACATATCATTGACATGGATTTTTTCCTATTATATAATATTATAAAGCACAAAAGGAGAAGGTCAATGATTTATTACAAAATTGTCAACATTATTTCAAAATTTAATCTGATATTAGGCTTGGGCTTCCTTTTTTTGGTAATATATACAATGGCAAAGGGAGATATTACGGATAACTATGCCGTAAGCTTTGCCCTTAAGGCTTTTTCAATCTCGGAAGAGCCCTCTTTCGCCGCCTCTATGATTCAAATTTGTATAGGTGTTCTCGGCCTAAACATAAAAAAGGGTACAGGCGCCCCCGGTGGCTGTGTGGTTTTCGGACTAATCGTAGTCTTAATCAAGTTTTTCGACATTGTGATATTTATAACCTCAGAAAATACCCCGATACCCCAGCTTGCCGCCGCCGGAGCCTATTTCATAATGTACATAATATTCATATACTCCTGCGCAAAACAGTGGGACTGAAAAAGCAGATATATGGGAAAATGCTCCCGTTATATCTGCCTTTATCTTTTATATTTTTATTTTACATAAACAACATAGCCGCCCTTACGTTTTGCCGCTTTGGGCTGCGGGCAGTCGGGGTAACCTAAGGCTATGCTTGCAACACCTGCAAGATTGTCGGGCAGACCCCACTCTTTTAAAAGAGCCTTTCCCTCTTCGCTTTCAAACATTTCTTTGTCCCTGTGAATCCAACAGGAACCAAGACCAACAGCATAGGCCGCGTTCATAAGATTTCCGGCCACAAGGCTTCCGTCCTCCATATAGGTTAAGCCGCCCTTAGGAGCAAGCACAATAAGAATCGTAGGCGCTCCGTAGTAAGGATGTGGCATAGCCGGCATATTTAAAATCTCAGCATTCATTTTGTCAATTTTCGCCACTGTTTCAGGCTTCTGAACCGCCACAATAACAGGGGACTGTGTTCCCATACCCGTAGGGGCGTAGGTTCCTGCTTTTAAAACGGCCTCAAGCTCGCTGTCTTTAATCTGTTCCGCCTTAAACTTCCTTATGCTTCTGCGGTTTTCCAAAACCTCAAGTGCTTCCTTTTTCATTAAATACCTCCGCCTTTCTTTTTTAATTTTCGTTTATTGTTCCGACGGAATCACGGCTACATAGTCAAATGTCTGTGTTTCCGTATTAACCCTCTTAATAACAGCAGGTCTGGACGGATCTCCGTTTTCGTCAAACTCAATATTGCCCGTAACGCCCTCATATTTGACAGAGGCTATGGCGTCCCTTAAAGCCGTTTTGTCAACAGAGCCGCAGCTCTCCAAAGCGTCGCAAATAAGCATATAAGCATCATAGGCAAGAGCTGCCGAGCCGGTGGGCTCCGTTTCGTTTGCTTCCCTATAGCTTTCAATAAAATCCGCCGTTTTGGAAGTAAACTCCACGCTTGGGTCAAAGAATGAGGAAAAAAGCACTCCGTTTACCTCATCGCCGCCTGTTTCCAAAAACTCATCTATTTCAAAGGTATCGCCGCCCAAAACGGGAACATCAATACCCTGCTGACGAAGCTGCTTTATAAAAAGAGCGCATTCCCTATAATTTCCGGGAACAAACAAACAGTCAATACCCTCTGTTTCGAGGACTTCAATCTGAGCCGTAAAGTCGTCATCTCCCGTTTGATATGTGACTTCGGCAACAGAACCGTCATCTCCCGTAAAGCTTTTAAAATCGTTCATAAAATAATGTGCAAGACCCGTTGAATAATCCGATGACACATCATAAACAACACCGACCTTAACTGCACCTACGGTTTCATAAGCATACTGCGCCATTACCGTTCCCTGATAACGGTCAACATAACATACCCTGAAATACCAATCGTTATCCTCCGTCACGGCAAGTGTCGTACAGGAAGCCCCGACAGCAGGGGTTTCCCCCTCTGAAATAACCTGAGAGGCTCCTGCCGACGGCACAGACGAATAAGAGCCTATAATTGCGGTTACGTTTTCATCTTCAATAAGTTCCCGGGCCGCCTCTGCCGCTCTTTCTCTGTCCGATTCATCGTCGGCTTTAACAAGCTCTACAGTATATTCCTTTCCGTCTACGGTCACGGCAGGTCTTTGGCTATGGGCAAATTCAACCCCGGCGATTTCCTCCGCCGCCTCTGCCGCATAAACCCCCGTAAGGGATTCAAGAAGCCCTATTTTTATAACATCGGAATCTTCTTCCGCCGTCACCTCGGCAGCCTTTTCCGTTTCTTCGCCGCAGCCCGAAAGAACAAGTCCTGAGGCCAAAACAAAACAAAATGCCGAAGCAAAAAATCTCTTCATCATAATCTCCATTCCGCCGCACACGCCGGCACAAATAGTGATGAAAGT
>JAJQFB010000076.1 GCA_021201395.1 Clostridiales bacterium
CACTTTCATCACTATTTGTGCCGGCGTGTGCGGCGGAATGGAGATTATAATGACAGCAGTTGAAAAAGAATTTTTAAGTTTCATAAGTAAATTTGACTCCCACCCCTTTAAAATAACAATAGGGGGAGAGGAACACAAAATAGGCAGGGGAGAGCCTGTTTTCTCCGTAAGGGTGAACAAAGCTCCCTCCGTAAAGGATCTCCTTTTAAGCACGTCCATCGCCTTAGGCGAAGCCTATATGAACAAAGACATTGAAATTGAGGGAAATTTATATACGGCTCTTTATCACTTTTTAGGCCAGATGGACAAGTTCTCAACAGACCGCAGCTCTCTTAAAAAGCTTATATTTACGTCCCTGTCTAAGAAAAACCAACAGAAAGAGGTTTCCTCTCACTACGACATAGGAAACGATTTCTATAAGCTGTGGCTTGACGAAACCATGAGCTATTCCTGCGGATATTTTAAGTCGGAAAATGACAGCCTTAAACAGGCGCAATATAATAAGGTCGACAGAATTTTGGAAAAGCTTCTTCTTAAGGAGGATATGACCCTTTGCGACATAGGCTGCGGCTGGGGATTTCTTCTTATAGAAGCCGCAAAGAAATACAATATAAAGGGCTTAGGCATAACCTTAAGCAGCGAACAGAAAAAGAAATTTGAAGAAAGAATAAAAGAGGAACACCTTGAGGACCGTTTGAGGGTTGAGCTTATGGACTACAGAGACCTGCCCAAACAGGGACTTCTTTTTGACAGAGTTGTAAGTGTGGGTATGATTGAACACGTAGGCCGTGAAAACTATGAGCTGTTTATGTCGGATATAAACCGTATTTTAAAGCCGGGCGGCCTTTTCCTGCTCCACTTCATAAGCTCTCTTCACGAAAACCCCGGCGACCCCTGGACGAAAAAACACATCTTTCCCGGGGGAGTTATCCCCAGCATAAGGGAGATAGAGTCTATAGCCTGTGACCTTCACTTCTATACCCTCGATGTTGAGAGCCTGCGCCGCCACTATAATAAAACTCTTCTCTGTTGGAACGAGGGCTTCCAAGCCCACAGAGAAGAGGTAGTGGAAATGTTCGGAGAAACATTTGCCCGTATGTGGGAGCTTTACCTCTGCGCCTGCGCCGCCACTTTCCAAAACGGCATAATAGACCTGCACCAAATCCTCTTTTCAAAGGGCATAAACAACAATCTGCCTATGACAAGATGGTATTAAGGAACCTCAAATAATTTAAATCATATACAAAGCAAACAGAAACAGACCCTGTTTTTCAACTTAACAGGGTCTGATATTTTATTCGTTTTATTGTTTATTCAAGCATTTATTTCCATATATCCGACAGCTTATAAATTCGCAGCGATAAAGCTATTGCCTGTTCTCTCGTGGCTGTGGCATAACCGTTTGCTTCCTGTTCATCGGTTGTGTTTTTAGGTGCAAAATGCGTATCGTCAATGCCGCTTATTATTCCCATCTTTGTCATATAATATACCGACGATTTTGCATAGTCGGATATATCGTCATCATCGGCAAATTTCTTTACCCCCTCGGAATCAAGATAATATTCCGAATCGGTAGCATTTGTCCAATCTTCAAATTTATATTTTTTAATAGTACGGCACAGCATAGCAGCCAACTGTTCACGATTTATTTCCGTGTTTGGTTCAAATGTAGTCGGAGATGTACCTGCTGTTATATCAAGACCATATGCCTTTGCAATTTCAGCGGCATTTTTATCTGACGATATATCCGTAAAAGGTGTCGATACTACAGCGGCACTTTCACCGCTCAGTGCTTCATAAAGCTTAGCGGCGATTGATGCAAATTCGCTTCTTGACACTCTTTTTGTTAAATCCTCACTAACTAAATTTTCAGGTATAAGATTAGCTGTGTAGGCTTCCTCCATTTCCGCTGATGACCACTGAGAAACAGGAGAATTAAAAGATGTTACAAGCTGAGATGCCTCCGCCGATGCCGAAATGGTGTAGGGACTGTCCGCAGTTCCGGAACCGACAACACCTATATTATCTGACAAATAGAAAGCCGGACGTATACCTAAGGATTGATGTGCGTAATAATGTCCGCCGACAGTATCGCTTGATGCACTGCGCACATAGTTTCCGAGATTTCCCACAAAAGGAGTCCTCAGCCAATAACGTCCGCCGATATATAAATAATTGCCGCCCAAAGCATCACTATTGCAGTAAACATTATATACTTGCTTTATGTCAAGAAGAAACATTGTATCTGTCACCTGTTCACTGTATGCATTATCATAATTTCCGATTCCGCCTATTATAGACGTTTTGATGCCGCTGAGATACTCGCTGCCGGAATCATATATGCCTTCATTTACCTCAAAATTGCTTACTATACATTTTTGCATCACCGTTTTAACGGCACTTAGCTCATCACTTGTGAAGTTTGTTAAAAATCCCGCCTCATTATTGTAGGGATTTTCATTTACATAATCCGCAGACGGCGGATTGCCGCACAGCCATGTTACATTTCCGGCACTTTCGTTTGAATTAAGCCACGAACGTATATTGCTGTCTGCCCAATAGTCCGAACCGCAGTCTTTACGTCCGTTACGTTTGTCACGGCTGTGAGATCCTGTTTCGCTGTTCAGACTTGTTTCTGCATCAAAAGGCTTTGAACAAATGATTTTATCCGAAAGCATAAGCACACCGTTTTCATCAATATTTACACACCGCCACAATATAGGCTCGCCGTAATATGTACCCATTTGTAAGTAATCGCCTATACTTATGCCTGCCGCCTCTGCGGCAGTCGGAGCCGCTGCATAGGACATTATCATTGTAAACATTAACAGCATACTGAGAAGTTTTTTCTTCATTTTTTTCCTCCTGTTCATAAGACAAAAGCCGCAATAAAACACAGCTATAGTCTCTATATTAACAATTCACAACCTTACATAAACATTGTACACCATTTTTTGTATAACTGTCAACATAAAAATATGCCGGAATTACTCCAGCATATCGTAAATTTCAAGGAGTCTTTCCTCAAGCTCCGTTTTGGCGTTATAGGCTTCCTCTGCTTTTTTCGGGTCTGTGGCTACCTCTTCCGTTTCCAGAAGCTTCTCAAGCTCTTCTATTTTTTGCTCTGTCTGCTCCGCTTCGGCCAAAAGCCTTTTTTGTCTTGTTTCAGTTTTTCGCTTTTCGGAAAGAAGCTCCTTTTGTTTCTGCCAGTCAAGCTTGTTTTCCGAAGCTTCCCTCGGGGCGGCGGCCTCGGCCTGAGACTCTGTCTTTTTTTCCTCATAATAATCGTAATTGCCCGAATAATTTTTTATTCCCTTATCGGTAAGCTCAATTATTCTCGTTGCAACCTTGTTTATAAAATATCTGTCGTGGGAAACAAATAAAACCGTACCCTTGAAGCTTATAAGAGCCTCCTCCAAAAGCTCCTTTGAATATATGTCCAAATGGTTGGTAGGCTCGTCCAAAAGCAGGAGGTTGGCCTTAGACAGGGAAAGCTTCGCCAAAGCCGTTCTGCCCTTTTCGCCGCCGCTTAAAAGACCTATGGGCTTAAAAACATCGTCCCCCTTGAAAACAAGAGCCGCCAAAAGATTCCTTATCTCCGTTGTAGTAAGCTTTGGGTTTTCATCGGAAATTTCGTCAAATATTGTCTTGCTTTGGTTCAGGCTCTCATGTTCCTGGTCAAAATAGCCTGTTTCAACATTGGCCCCTTTCTTAACAATTCCCTTATCGGCTCTTACAAGACCGGTTATAATCTTGAATATGGTGGTTTTTCCCGTTCCGTTTGCCCCTATAAGAGCAACTCTCTCCCCTTTTTTTATTTCAATGCTTATATCCTCAAAAAGCCGGTTGTTTCCGTAGGCCTTTGTAAGCCCCTCAACACTTAAAACATCGTTTCCGCTTTCCTTTCCGGGGACAAGCTTAAGCCTCATTCTCTCCGGCAGTGGATCCGGGCTTTTTACAATCTCCATCTTCTCCAGAGCCTTTTCCTTGCTTTCTGCTCTCTTTATGGATTTCTCCCTGTTAAAGGACTTAAGCTTGGCGATTGCCTCCTGCTGTTTTTTAATCTCCCTTTGATTGTTTATATAGCGGTGAAGCTGACTTTCTCTTTCCTTTTCCTTTCGGCTCATATATTGGGAATAATTTCCGTTGTATACCTTCGCCGTTCCGTTTTCTATTTCTATTATTTTTGATGTAACCCTGTCGATAAAATAGCGGTCGTGGGAAATAACGACAACCGTCCCCGAATAAGAGGAAAGATAAGCCTCAAGCCACCTTACGGAGTCTATGTCAAGGTGGTTTGTCGGCTCGTCAAGAAGAAGTATATCCGGGCTTAAAAGCAGGAGCCTGCCCAAAGCCGCCCTCGTTTTCTGACCGCCCGAAAGAGTGTTTATTTTTTTCTTCGCTTCCTCCTCTGAAAAACCCAGACCCTTAATTACGCCCCTTATGCGGCTTTCCGTTTCAAAGCCGTTTTTGTTTTCAAATTCAGCCGAAATAAGGTCATATTTTCTCATAAGCCTTTCGAGCTCCGCCCCATCAGCTGATTTCATCTGACCTTCTATTGTGTGTTTTTCCTCCTCTAACCTGTAAACATCTTCAAAAACACCGAACATTTCCCCATATATCGTGTTTTCGCTGTCTATTGTTATATCCTGTGAGAAATAGCCTGTTTCCGTTCCGGCTTTAAAAATAACTTCGCCGCCGGAGGGAGAAAGCTCCCCCAAAATAATTTTGAAAAGAGTGGTCTTTCCGCAGCCGTTTACACCTATAACCGCCGCCCTTTCCCTTTCGTTTAAAAGAAAGTTGACCCTTGACAGCACCGCATTTTCTCCGAAGGATTTTGAAACATTATTGCATGACAATATCATAATATATACCTCTTAAGCACTTATTTTACATAAATAACATTATAAATCATATCAGCCCTTTTTTCAATCCCTAAGTTTTAGCTGATACTTATTTAAAATAGTTAAATTTTATTTGTCAAGAGTATGTTATTTTATTGACAAAGTTTTAATTGTATTGTATAATTTATTTTGCTTAAGAGAAAGAATGAAAACAAATAATAAAAGGAGAGAGCGGTTTATGGAAAAAAATATTTCTTCTGCGGTTATTAAAAGACTTCCCAGATATTACAGATATTTAGGCAGTCTTTTAGACAACGGCATAACGATAATCTCCTCAAGGGATTTAAGCCGAAAGATGCACCTTACGGCTTCCCAGATACGTCAAGACCTTAACAATTTCGGCTGCTTCGGCCAACAGGGCTACGGCTATAACGTAGAGCTTCTTTACGGAGAAATAAGAAAAATTTTAGGCCTTGACAAAACCTACAATATGATAATTATAGGTGCCGGAAATATAGGTCAGGCTCTTCTTAACTATATAAATTATCAAAAAAGAGGCTATAATTTTGTGGGAGTATTTGACAAAAACCCCAAGCTTATAGGCCTTAACATAAGGGGCATTGAAATAAGAGATATAGACACCCTTGATGAATTTTTAAAGACAACAAAGGTGGATATTGCTGTTTTAAGCCTGCCGGGGAATAACGCCAAGCCCCTTATAAACACAATAGTCACAAACGGCGTCAGAGGAATCTGGAATTTTTCACATCTCCCCATAGTAACCCCTGAGGACGTTGTCATAGAAAATGTTCACCTGACAGACAGCCTTATGCAGCTTACCTATAAGCTGACTGAAAAGGAAAAGGGACTTTAAATGAAATATTTTCAAAGATACAAATCTCCCGTAGGCATACTTACCCTTATAAGCAATGGAGAAAAGCTTACGGGGCTTCGGTCTGAAAGGGGAAAGAGCCGCCCCGATTTATCGGAAGCAATAGAAGCAGGTTTACCTGTTTTTGACAGTACGGCACTGTGGCTCGATATATATTTTAAAGGAGAGGAGCCGGATTTCACTCTGCCCTTAGGCTTAGAGGGCAGCCCTTTCCGCCTATCCGTCTGGAAAATTTTGAGAGAAATTCCCTACGGCAAAACCACAACCTACGGATATATCGCAGACAGACTGGCCGAAGAAAGAGGAATTAAAAAAATGTCCGCCCGTGCCGTAGGTGCCGCTGTGGGGGCAAACCCAATAGGCATAATAATACCCTGTCACAGAGTCATAGGCAAAACCGGCAGTCTGACAGGTTTCGGCGGAGGAATAGACACAAAAATATTCCTTTTAAAGACTGAAAAGGCATACAGTGATAATTTTTACATACCGAACCGCCTCAAATAATTTTGAAAATTTTCTTAAATCGGTTGACTAATTCTTAAAAATATACTATAGTAATAATAGCGGATGTTGCGGTTAAACAGAAAGAGATTGAATTATATTTTAACGGAGAGATATGAATGGAATTAAAACCACTTAAAATCGGAGATATAGAAGTTAAATATCCTATAGTGCAGGGGGGTATGGGTATAGGCATAAGCCTTTCCACTCTTGCCGCAGCGGTTACGAAAGAGGGCGGCATAGGTGTAATTTCCGCCGCACAGCCCGGCTTTATGGAAGAGGATTTTTACACAAACACAAACGAAGCCAATATGAGAGCCTTGTCCTACCATATCAAAAAAGCTAAAGAGCTTTCAGGCGGCGGCGTCATAGGGGTAAACCTTATGGTGGCCTCAAAGCAGTATGATATGTATGTTGACTGCATAATAAAAAGCGGAGCCGACCTTATTATTTCGGGAGCCGGCCTGCCTCTTGACCTGCCCAAATATGCGGCGGGGTCAGACATAAAGCTTTGTCCCATTGTTTCCTCTGCAAAGGCGGCAAACGTTATTTTGACGCGGTGGATGAAGAAATATAAGAGGCTTCCCGATATGATTGTTATAGAAGGCCCCAAAGCAGGGGGACATTTGGGCTTTAAGCCTGCGGAGCTTGAAACAATAACCTCTATGGACGAAGAAATAGGAAAAATTCTTGCCGTAAGAGACAGATTTTCCGAGCAGTACAGCAAGACTATGCCCGTTATTTTCGGCGGCGGCGTTTTCGACCGCTCCGACATAGACCATTATCTTTCCTTAGGTCTTAACGGCGTACAGATGGCTACAAGGTTTGTGGCTACTGAGGAATGCGATGCAAGCCCTGCCTTTAAACAAGCCTACATTAACGCAAAAAAGGGGGACGCAAGGATTGTCAAAAGCCCTGTAGGTATGCCCGGAAGAGCCATAAACAATATTTTTGTTCAGAATATGGAAAGCGGAAATGGCCCTAAGGTGACACGTTGTTTTAACTGCTTAAATCACTGCGACCCCAGAACGACCCCCTACTGTATTTCCTTAGCCCTGTTTAACGCTGCCAAGGGCGACCTTGACAACGGCCTGATATTCTGCGGCGAAAACGTAGACAGGGTGAATAAAATGACTACCGTTCACGAGATTTTTGAAGAGCTTACAAAAGAGGGATAATATATGAAGAAAATAATATCAACAGACAAAGCCCCTGCGGCCATAGGCCCCTATTCACAGGCCGTTCAGGCAGGAAACTTAATCTTTGTGTCAGGCCAGATAGCCATTGACCCCAAAACGGGAAACCTCTCAGGCAGCACAACAGAGGAACAGGCAAAACAGGTTTTTGAAAATATAAAGGCAATTCTTGAAAGCCGGGGTCTGTCCTTGGAAAGCGTGGTTAAAACAACAGTGTTTTTAACGGATATAAATGATTTTCAGGCTGTAAATACAGTTTATGCCCGATATTTCAAAACAGACTGCCCTGCAAGGTCAGCCGTAGAGGTCGGAGCCCTGCCCAAAGGCGCAAAAATAGAATGCGAAGCCATAGCGGCGGTATAAAATTACAAATAAAAAATATAAACCTAAACAAAAAAAGCAGACCGGACTTTACGGTTTCTGCTTTTTTGTATAACAAGCATTTTATTCGCTCCGATTTGAAATTCATAAGCTGTCTTTTTTAAAATCACTTTATACTTTCTTGTCCATAAGCCGTTACACCGTCTAAAAGTGCTGTTTTGTTTCCGCTTAAATCTACGCCGGGAAAATCCTTATCTCTTTTGAAATTCTCAGCATTTCACTGACGGCTTTTATATGGAAATCAAGACCCGGCTCCGAATAGAGCAGAAAGAAGCGATGATTAATCAACGCTTCCTTAAATATTCTTATATGTGCCCTTTCAGTCGGCGAGGCTTTCGGCAAAGGCTTTAACGGCTTCGGGGTCGCCGCCGCTTTTGTTTATTTCTCTTATAACGGCGGAGCCTACTATACAACCGTCGCCTATTTTGTTAAACCTGTCGCAGTCGGCCTTTTTCGATATGCCGAAGCCTATACATACGGGTACGGGAGAGTACTTTTTAACCTCGGCCAAAAAAGCGTCTATTCTCTTATCGAAGTTAGACTGCCCTCCCGTAACGCCGAGGGTGGAAACGCAGTAAACAAAGCCCTGAGCCTCTTTAACAAGCATAGGTACCCTGTCCCCCGAGGTAACGGCCACAAGGGGAACCATACACAGATCTGTTTTGTCTATATAGGGCTTAACCTCGTCATATTCCTCATAGGGCAGGTCGGGCATAATTACTCCGTCAACGTCTATTTTAACGAGAAGGTCAATAAATTCCTTTGTGCCGTAGCATATAATCGAAGAATAATAAACCATAACCACAAGGGGAATTTGACTGTTTTTTCTTATATTGTTTACAAGGGCTTCAAGCTTTCCGAAGTTAAAGCCGTCGGCTATGGAACGGAGGCCTGCCTCCTGAATTACGGGGCCGTCTGCAAGAGGATCCGAAAAAGGAATACCCAGCTCTATTATATCGGCTCCCCCCTCTTCAAGGGCATATATAAACTGCTCCGATTTTTCTATTGTGGGGTCTCCTGCGGAGATGTATGTTATAAGGGCTTTTTTGCCCTGCGCCTTTAAATCCTGAAATTTTTTGTCTATTCTGTTCATTTATACCGTCCCCCTTAAATTTCCTTGCCTAAATATTTTGCAACTGTGTGAACGTCCTTGTCGCCTCTGCCTGAAAGACAGATTACTATTATATCGTCTTTTGACATCTGCGGCGCCTCTTTCATAGCCTGAGCCAAAGCATGGGAGCTTTCTATGGCCGGCATAATACCCTCATAGCGGCAGAGAGCCTTAAAGGCTTCTATGGATTCATCGTCCTTTATCGAGGTGTAGTTTACCCTGCCTATGTCGTGAAGATAGGCGTGTTCGGGGCCTACGCCGGGGTAGTCAAGACCGGCGGAGATTGAATAGGCCGTTTTGACAACACACTCGTTATCCTGCAAAATAGAGGACTTCATACCGTGGAGAATACCCACCTTGCCCCCTGAGAACGCACTGGCATGGAGGCCTGTTTCAATGCCCTTGCCTGCGGCTTCCACGCCTATAAGCTTGACATCTTTGTCCTCAATAAAGGGATAGAACATGCCTATTGAGTTGGAACCGCCGCCCACACAGGCGTAAACCCTGTCGGGAAGCCTGCCCTCGGCCTCTAAAATCTGTTTTCTTGTTTCGTCCCCTATTATCCTCTGAAAATCTCTTACCATCGTGGGATAGGGGTGGGGGCCTACGGCGGAGCCTATGATATAGAAGGTGTCCTCGGCTCTGGCTACCCATGTCCTTATGGCCTCGTTTGTGGCGTCCTTAAGGGTTCCCGTTCCCGTTGAAACAGGCACAACCCTCGAGCCTAAAAGCTCCATTCTGAAAACATTCAGCTTCTGCCTTTCTATGTCCTCCGTTCCCATATAAACCTCGCAGTCCATACCGAAAAGAGCCGCAACAGTGGCGGTGGCTACGCCGTGCTGGCCTGCTCCCGTTTCCGCTATAACCTTTGTCTTTCCCATATGCTTTGCAAGAAGAGCCTGGGCTATGGCGTTGTTTATTTTGTGAGCGCCTGTGTGGTTTAAATCCTCTCTTTTTAAGTAGATTTTAGCTCCGCCCAAGGCCTTTGTCAGATTTTCCGCATAATACAAAACAGAGGGTCTGCCAACATACTGCCTCATATAATACATATATTCTTCCTTAAATTCCTCGCTTTTTCCGTAGGTTTCAAATTCCTTTTCCAAAACCTTTAAAACCGTCATAAGCGATTCGGGGACGTACTGCCCGCCGTAAATACCGAAATCCTTGCTCATATTATAACTTCCTTTCGTTTAATTCTTTTTTTATTGAACTGCGTCAAAAAGCGCCTTTACCTTATTATAATCCTTAAAGCCCTCGGTTTCAAGAGAAGATGACAAATCTATAACCTGAGGGTGAACAGCCTCTATTGCCCGGGCTATGTTTTCAGGGGAAATTCCTCCGGCAAGTATTGTAAAATGATTTTTTGCAAAGTCAGCCGCCAAATCCCACTTAAAGACCTTTCCCGTGCCGCCTCTTTCCTCTTTGTCGTAGGCGTCCAAAAGGTAGCCGTCTATCTTATATTTCTCCGCCGCTTCTATAGAGGAGCCGTCCCTTACGGCAAAGCTTTTCCAAACGGTTTTGTCCCTGAAATTGCCGCAGAACCAGTTTGATTCGTCGGAGTGAAGCTGAACTATGTCTATTCCCGTCAGGTCTGTTATATATCTGACCTCCGACAGAGCCATATCCGCAAAAACTCCCACGGTTTTTATGTCCTTTCGGAGCAGCTTTTTTATCTCCAAGGCCGTGCCCGGGTCAATTTGCCGCTTGCTCTTTGCAAAGACGAAGCCCACGAAGCTTACGGGAAAGGCATTTATGATTTTTGCGTCCTCAATCCGTCTTAAGCCACAGATTTTAATTAAGGGCTTTCTTGTAGGCATTTCTGAACTCACCTGCTTTCTTTACTATATCGCCGCTTCTCATAAAGCTCTCCCCTACCAAAACAGCGAAAACCCCGGCTTTCGCCACAATTTCAATGTCCTTATCGGTATGGATTGAGCTTTCGCTTACTATAACCCTGTCTTTGGGGACTTTTTCCGCCAAATTTACGGTTGTGTATATATCCTCCGTAAAATCCTTTAAATCCCTGTTGTTTATGCCTATAATTTCCGCTCCGGCTTCAAGGGCAATATTTAACTCCTCTTCATTGTGTGTTTCAACAAGGCAGTCAAGCCCCACACCCTTTGCAAAGCCTATATATTCCCTTAAAATATCGGCCTCCTTAAGTACGGCCACAATAAGAAGTACAGCCGAAGCCCCCAGCATTCTGGCCTCAAAAATCTGCATAGGGGAAATTACAAAGTCCTTTCTCAAAAGAGGCAGGGAAACCGCCCTGTGAATCTCCTCCAAATATTTGGGAGAACCCTGAAAGAAATGCTCCTCTGTAAGAACGGATATTGCATCGGCGCACTTCCCGTAGGCCTCCGCCGTTTCAACAGGGTGAAAATCCGCCTTTATGACCCCTCTTGAGGGTGAGGCCTTTTTAACCTCTCCTATAATCGACAGCCCCTGCTTTTGAAGAGCGGCCTTGAAGCCTGCGGTTTTATCGGTATTCATCTTTTCATATAGATTTCTCACATCGAAAATATATTTGCTCTCCGAAAGAGTAAGCCTTTTTCTTGAGCATATGTCATCAAGTATCATACAAGCCCCTCCTTTATGAAATTTTCTATAAGCTTCATTCCGCAGGGGGTGTAGATGGATTCGGGGTGGAACTGTAAGCCTATTATGGGAAGCTCCCTGTGTCTTATAGCCATAACCTCCCCCTCAAACTCCGCCGCAATCTCGAAGCATTCGGGAACCTTCGTAACCGCAAGAGAGTGATACCTTGCGGCTTTCATAGGGCTTTCTATACCCGTAAAAATTCCCTTTCCGTCGTGGCTTATCATAGAGGCCTTTCCGTGGAAAAGCTCCTTTGCGTTTGAAACCGTTCCCCCGAAAGCCGCCGCTATGGACTGGTGACCCAAACAGACGCCTAAGGTAGGTATTTTTCTTCCGCAGACCTGTATAATTTCGATACAGTTGCCCGCTTCCTTAGGGGTTTTGGGGCCGGGAGAAATAACAAGCCTGTCAGGGTTCATAGCCCAGATTTCTCCGCTTGTTATACGGTCATTTCTGAAAACTCTTATGTCCTTATCGAACTCGCCTATATACTGATAGAGATTAAATGTAAAGGAATCGTAATTATCCACCAAAACTACCATTAAATTTCACCTCCTATAGCGCTTACCAAGGCTCTGACCTTGTTGTGGCACTCCTCATATTCATATTCGGGAACGGAATCCGCCACTATTCCGGCTCCTGCCTGCATATAAACCTTTCCGTCTTTAATTATCATTGTTCTTATTGTTATACAGGTGTCCATATCTCCGTTGAAGCTGAAATAACCGCAGGCACCGCCGTAGGTTCCCCTTTTAAGGTTTTCAAGCTCGTCTATAATTTCCATAGCCCTTATCTTCGGGGCTCCCGAGAGAGTCCCTGCCGGCAGGAAGGTTGAAAGAACAGAGAAGCCGTCCTCTTCGGGCTTTTTCTTTCCCTCTACAAGAGTTACCATGTGCATAACGTGGGAGTAGTAGTGAACCTGCATAAACTCAGTCACCTCTACAGAGCCTATCTCCGCTACACGTCCCATATCGTTTCTGGCCAAATCCACAAGCATAACGTGTTCAGCCTGTTCCTTTAGGTCATTTTTAAGGCTTAAAGCAAGCTTTATGTCCTCCTCGGCGTTTCTGCCTCTTTTTCTCGTTCCGGCAATGGGGCAGGTCTTTATTTTGTCTCCCGTTACCTCAACAAGCATTTCAGGGGAACAGCCGGCAATCTGGTAGTCACCGAAATTATAGTAAATAAGGTAGGGAGAGGGGTTAATTGTCCTCAGCTTTCTGTAAAGGTCTATGGGCTTGCTGTCCGTTTCAACAGTCAGCCTCTGGGACAGAACCACCTGAAAAATGTCTCCGTCGTAAATATATTTTTTGGCCTTAACAACCATTTCCATATATTCTTCCCTTGTAACATTGCTCGTTACCTTAATGGGCTTCGAAATTTTAGGCATATCGTATTTTTCGGAAGGTATTCCCGCCTTGATTTCTTTTTCCATTTTGTCAAGCATAGCCTCGGCTCTGCTGCTGCCGTGATTGTCGGGGGTGTCAAGAACAACAAGCCTTATGCAGTCGTGCATATGGTCGTAAATTATAAATTCCGTAAAGACCATAAGGTTTACAACGGGAACCCCTATAACCTCAGGGTTGTCGTCGGGAAGCCTTTCATACTGCCTTATGACGTCATAGCCCACAGCCCCAACGGCACCCCCTATAAAGGATACGTCCAAATCAGTTTCAACCTTAAATTCCTTAAGATAGTCCCTTACGCCGTCAAGAAGCTTACCCTCGTAAACCCTCTTGACGCCATCCTCCTCAATGGTCAGCCTGTCGGAGCCGTAAAGACAGGCCTTTGGGTTTTTCCCCAAAAAGGAATAGTTAATCTTTCCGTCGCCGCGGCTTTCAAGTATAAAGCCCTTTTCATCTCCCACATACTTGTAAAAAAGAGTTATGGGTGTTTCGGTGTCTCCCGCTAAAACTCTTTCGTAGGTTTTTAAATTTCTCATATTCCGCCTCCTGTAAATAATTTTTCTCTTGAAATTTTTCTTAAAACTAAAAAAACATTCAATCCCGACATTTGGGACAGAATGTTATAAAACTTCTGCTTGTGCCACCCAATGCAAACGCACTTTAAGCAAGTAAACCTCAGGTACTATCATACCCTGCCTCTGTAACGTGAGGACACGTTTAAAGCTAATAAGAAAAATTTCCGTTCGCCCAAAATCTCATAAGCCCATTCACCTAAAACTCCCCTACTTCACTCACACCTGTGTGAAGCTCTCTGAAAAGCTCGTTAAAGGCTACTCTTCTTAATCACAGATTTTAATTTCCTTTTCAACTGTTGTTCATTATACCACAATTTTTCTTCCCTGTAAAGCCCCTTTTTTATATTTTTTGCTTTCTGCATAATGATTTTCGATAATTTCCTTATTTTTTATTTGTTTAAAAATCAGTTTTCCCTTGTATATTTCAAAAAAATTTGTTATTATTATATTAGATTAAAAAACAGCAGGGTGATTTATATGATGAATGAGGTTTTAAATCTGCCTTTGGTTTCTCTGAGAGGGCTTGTGGCCTTTCCGGGGGTAGAGCTTTTGTTCGACGTAAAAAGAGAGGGTTCAAGAGGCGCTCTTTCGGCGGCAATGAAAGCCGACAAGCAGATTTTGCTTATAGCACAAAAGGACGTAACAAAGGAATATGTAGGCGAAAGGGATTTATACAGGGTCGGGGTCTGTGCAAATATAAGACAGGTCTTTAAAATTGCTCCGGGGGTAGACAGAGCCCTTGTAAGGTGCAGCAGGAGAATAAGGCTTATGAACGTCACGGAAACAGAGCCTTATATGAAAGCCGACTATATTCAGCTTATAGACAAAATAGACGATTTTGAGGACGAAACGGAGCAGGCGGCGGTGGAAGCCCTTGTAAGAGAGGCCTTTGAAAGCTACTGCACGGATTCGGGAAAATTCAACCCCGACTTTATAGACGAGCTTATGAAAATAAACAATTTCGGGCTTATTATAAACGTTATGGGGGCAAGGATAGATTTTAAGGTTGACGACAAACAGAGGATTCTCGAAACAATTCCTATTAAGGCAAGAGCCTTTGAACTTTTAAAGCTTTTCAGAACGGAAACCTCTGTTTTAAAGGTCAAAAAGGAAATAGACCAAAAGGTAAGGAAAAATCTTGAAGAGCTTCAAAAGGAAAATATTTTAAGGGAACAGCTTAAGGTCATTTCCGATGAGCTTATGGAAAAGGACGGCCTTGCCGGAGAAATAGCGGACTATAAGAAAAGAGCCGAAGAGCTGAACCTGCCCCGGGAGGCTCTTGAAAGAGTGGAAAAGGAAACGGAAAGGCTTAAGAAGGTTCCGGCTATGGCCCCTGAGGGGACTGTTATAAGAGGCTATTTGGAGCTTATACTGTCTCTGCCCTGGGGGAAATATACCAAGGACAACAAAAACCTAAAGAGAGCCGAGGCTGTTTTGGAAAGAGATCACTACGGCCTTGAGGAGGTTAAGGAGAGGATTGTGGAATTTCTTGCCCTTAAGCTGAACACCGATAATCCAAAAGCCCCTGTTATGTGTCTTGTGGGGCCTCCCGGTGTGGGAAAAACCTCTGTCGCCAAGTCTGTGGCGAGTGCCTTAGGCAGGAAATATGTCAGAATGTCCTTAGGGGGCTTACACGACGAGGCTGAGCTTCGGGGGCACAGAAAAACCTACGTGGGGGCTATGCCCGGCAGGATTATAGAAGCCCTTAAAACCGCAGGAACCTCAAACCCCCTTATACTTATGGACGAAATAGACAAGGTAGGCAAAGACTACAAGGGCGACCCGGCCTCCGCTCTTTTGGAGATTTTGGACGGGGAGCAAAACTTTGCGTTCAGGGACAACTTCCTTGAAATCCCCTACGATATTTCAAAGGTTTTCTTCATCTGTACCGCAAACACGGCGGACACAATTCCACCGGCTTTAAGAGACAGAATGGAAATTATAAACCTTTCAAGCTATACGGCGGAAGAAAAGCTTAAAATAGCGGAGAAATATCTTGTTAAAAAACAGCTTGACTTCCACGGACTTGACAGGAAACAGTTAAGATTCAGAGAGGCGGCTCTAAAGGAAATCATAACAGGCTATACAAGAGAAGCAGGAGTCAGAAATTTGGAAAGGCTCATAGGCAAAATCTGCCGAAAGGTCTTAAAGGAAATTATGACGGGAGAAGCGGAGCATATTGTAGTTACTCCCGATAAGCTTTATCACTATTTGGGTGCTGTAAAATTCCACCCGGAACACAGGGAAACAGAGGACAAAATCGGCGAGGTTACGGGTCTGGCCTGGACACAAATGGGAGGAACCACCCTTCAAATAGAGGTAAACGTATATAAAGGAAACGGAAAGGTCAAATTGACGGGAAACGTAGGAAAGGTTATGGAGGAGTCGGCCTACGCCGCCTACAGCTTTATAAGAGCCAACGCCGAAAAATTAGGCATATACAGAGAGTTTGACAAAACAGATATTCATATTCATATACCCGAGGGAGCGATTCCCAAAGACGGCCCCTCCGCCGGAGTAACAATGACAACGGCTATGGTTTCCGCCCTTGCAAACATAAGTGTTAAACACACTGTTGCTATGACGGGAGAGGTAACCATAAGGGGGAACGTACTGCCTATAGGCGGCCTTAAGGAAAAGGTTCTTGCGGCAAAGGCGGCGGGAGTAAAGACGGTTATACTTCCTATGGACAATGCCTCCGATTTGGAGGAGCTTCCCGAATACGCCAAAAAGGATATGGAATTTGTCCTCGCCGACCACGTGGAGGAGGTTTTGAAAACCGCCCTGAACATAAAACACCGCATAGGGGAAATAACCGAAGAGACTGTTGCTGCTCCGCCCATAATAGCTCCGGTTATACCCAAAAGCCCCGGAACAAGGGTAAGGAGTTAAGCTATGAGAGTTAATAATGCGGCAATAGACAAAACGGCGGTTAAAAAATCCCAATATCCCGCAAACGGCCTGCCGGAGGTAGCCTTTGCAGGGAAGTCAAACGTGGGAAAGTCAAGTCTTATAAACACTATGGCCGGGCGCAAGGCTCTGGCAAGAACCAGCGGAAGCCCCGGAAAGACGAGAACAATTAACTTCTTTATAATAGAAAACAGTCTTTATTTTGTAGATTTGCCGGGCTACGGCTATGCCAAGGCTTCAAAGGCGGAAACTGCAAAATGGGGGCCTATGATGGACGAATATCTCCTTGAACGGGAACAGCTTAGGGCCATTATACTTTTGGTTGACTTAAGGCACGAAGCAGGGAAAAACGATATTATGATGCTCGAATATCTCCGTCATTACGGCTATAAGATTATAATAGCCGCTACAAAGTGCGACAAAATAAGCAGGAACAGGCTGCCCTCATATTTAAAACAGCTTAAGGCATCCTTAAGTCTCAGAGAGGGAGAAAGGGTCATTCCCTTTTCCTCCGTTACAAAACAGGGCAGAGATGAACTGTGGGAGGTTATTTTGGAGGAGTGCGGCCTTGAGGATAACGAAAAAAACAGTAACCGATAACCAATAAATAAAGAGAGGTGTTTTATATGAAGTGCCCTTTTTGCGGAGGTACGGAGTCAAAGGTTCTGGATACGAGAACAGTGGACGAGGCTGCGGCTATAAGACGGCGGAGACAGTGTGAGAAATGCGGCGAAAAATTTACCACCTATGAAAGGGTTGATATTATACCCGTTGTGGTTATAAAAAACGATAACGTAAGGGAAACCTTTGACAGAAACAAAATTTTAAGCGGCATTCAGAGAGCCTGCAACAAGCGCCCCGTTTCAATGGAACAAATGGAAAATATTGTAAGAGAAATAGAGGCCTCTATTTATAACACCTTAGGCAAAGAAGTCTACAGCAGGGACATAGGCAGGCTTGTTATGGATAAGCTTAAGGACGTAGACGAAGTGGCCTATGTCAGGTTTGCTTCCGTATACAAGCAGTTTAAAGACATAGACTCCTTTATGGCAGAGCTTGCCGGTCTTTTGAAAACCAAAGACAGCGGCAAAGCCTGAAAAATGTAAAATATTTTAAATCATTTGTCGATTTCCCTAATTGACAAATGCACTTTAATATAGTAAGATTAATAAAGAAAAGGGTTTTTTAAGAGAGGAAGTGAAAATTTTGAAAGATATAGGAATTTTAAACGATGTAACGGACATCAGCGAAATTAAGAGGGCTATACTTATAAAGGTAGCCAAATATTCCTATGAGGGAACTATTTTAAGTCACTATGAGTCTATTCCCTTTGAGCTTACAAACAGGCTCACCCCAGTTTTCAGGTGCTGCGTTTACAAGGAACGGACGATTTTTGCCGACAGAGTGCGTATGGGTATGGGAAGGCTTCCTATAGATGAAAGACATGAAAATAACGATCCCGCCCAGATTGTCTATGTTATACCTCCGGCCTGCGAGGGCTGTCCCATTGAAAGATTTACGGTAACAAACAACTGTCACAGCTGTCTTGCCCAGAAGTGCGTTAAGGCCTGCCGTTTCGGAGCCATCACGAAAACGCCCCACGGTGCCTACATAGACAGCACAAAGTGCAAGGAGTGCGGCGCCTGTATGAAAGCCTGCCCCTATAACGCCATTGTTGATACGGAAAGACCCTGTAAAAAGAGCTGCCCCGTTTCGGCTATTGAAATTGCGGAAACAAACAACCTTGCTGTTATTAACGAAGAAAAGTGCATAAACTGCGGACGCTGCGTTGTTGCCTGTCCTTTCGGGGCTATTGCGGACGTTTCTCAGCTTTCCGCGGTTATAGCTGAAATTCTCGACCCCGAGGTTGAAATAATAGCTATGGTGGCCCCCTCCGTAGAGGGTCAGTACGGCCCCTATTCCGTTAAGAGCCTTAAGGCCGGTATAAAGGACTTAGGCTTCGATGACTGTTACGAGGTTTCATTAGGCGGCGATATAACGGCCTACAGAGAGGCGGAAGAGGTTTTGGAAAGAGTCGCACAGGGCAAAAAGACAACTACCTCCTGCTGTCCCGCATTTTTCAATCTTATAGACAAACACTATCCCACAATTAAGGATAAGGTTTCAACAACGGTTTCACCTATGGTGGGAACCGCAAGATATATAAAGGAAACACATCCCAACGCAAAAATTGTGTTTGTAGGCCCCTGTATAGCCAAGAAAAACGAGGTTAAGAGCCGTTATCCCAAGGAAATAGACTATTGTCTTACCTTTGAGGAAATGGGGGCTATGATATATACAAAGGAAATTGACTTTGCAAAGTATGAGCCTGAGGAGGAAGTTGCTTCCTATTACGGAAAGGCTTTCGCCAAAAGCGGCGGCGTTGCGGCGGCTGTTGTTCAGGTTTGCAAGGAAAAGAATATGGAGCCTCCCGTTGCGGTTCTCTGCAACGGCGTAGACGAGTGTAAGAAGAACCTTATGACCCTTAAGATAAACCGTTTCCAGGGGGATATACTTGAGGGTATGGTCTGCGACGGCGGCTGTATAAACGGCCCCGGCAAGGCAAGACCCCTTATGGAGCTTAAGCGTGACTATGAAAAGCTTCTTAAAGCCACAAAGAATGTAGAGGTTATAAAGACCTGCGACGACACGGGAATCTCAAACGTAAATATGCACCGTCCCGGAACCCATCACGCATAAAAAATGAAAAATAAAAAATATCCGTAAAAAAAGAACCTCGGCTTTAACAGCTGAGGTTCTTTTAATGTATAAAGTATAAAAATTTTATCAAAGAGCACGAGTTACTTTATTTGAACGGAGACATCTCATGCAGATATGGATTGACTTGATTGTTCCGTTGTCGTTTATTTTAATTTTCTTTACGTTGGGCTTCCAGCTTCTCTTAGCTCTTCTTGAAACCTGGCTACGGCTGATGCTTATTCTTCTGCCGTTGGATATTTTCTTATCACAAATGTCACATTTTGCCATATTAACACCTCCTAACTGTCTTACAAAGTCACTTTTACCATTATAACAAACAATTTCTCTAAATGCAAGCATTTTTTTATAAATTTTAATTGATTTTTGAAGTACCTGAAGTGAACTTTTAACTTCAGCATGGTAAAACCACCATGCAAAAAATTTGAATTTTTAAAAATTAACACTTGCATTAAGGCCGGCTGTGTGGTAAAATAAGTAGTTGTTTGATACTGTATGCCAAAATGTATACAAGTTTATGAAAGAGGTGCAATAATATGAAAGAAAAAATCCAGCCCAAATATTATCAGGCAAAGGTAACCTGCAACTGCGGCAATACTTTCGTAGCAGGTTCAACAAAGCCCGAAATCAGAGTTGAAGTTTGCTCAAAGTGTCATCCCTTCTACACAGGAAACCAGAAGGTTCTTGTAGACGCAGGCGGACGTGTTGACAAATTCAACAAGAAGTACGGTTTAAAATAATTTAAGGAAGAAAAAAGCCCTTTTAATGCAGAGGGCTTTCTTTTTTTGACGATTTTACATAGTTTTGAAATATAAAATGTTTACAAATTAATAAAAAAATAGTATAATTAAGGAAGTGATGATTAATTCGCCGAAGCAGATTTGTCGCAGAGCGTTTCGAGTGCGAGGAAAGCATTTGAGGGCATAGCCGGAGCCTATGTTGAAAATGCGTGACGAAGCAATCGGAACGCTCTGCGGTGAAGCTGCAAAGAGCTAACTAATCAGCGGTTCCTTAAAGCAATAAGAAATCAAATTTCAAACAAAGGAAGGTGTTTTTATGATAGTAACCGTTACATTAAACCCGGCGATTGACAAGACGGCTTATGTAGACGAGCTTAACGTAGGTAAAATAAACCGTATTTTTAACATTGTTCACGATGCGGGAGGAAAGGGCATAAACGTTTCAAAGACAATTCTTGCCTTAGGGGGAAATTCCATTGCCACAGGCTATATAGGAGGCTATTTCGGTATGATGGCGGAAAGGTCCCTTGTTGACGACGGCGTATCCGTTGCTTTTGTCCATATCGACGAGGAAACCAGAACAAACACAAAAATAATAAGCTTAAGCGGAGACGAAACGGAATTTAACGAGCCCGGCCCCTCGATTACGGAATTTGAGAAAAACCGCCTCATTGAAAAGCTTGTGGGAATGGCCGACAAGGACACTATCTTCGTTCTTTCCGGCAGTATCCCCCAGGGAATTGAAAAGACAATTTACAGAGATTTAACCTTTGCTCTTCACGAAAAGGGAGCCAAGGTGTTTTCCGACATAGACGGAGAGGCCTTTAAATATGCTATGGAGGCCGTACCCGACCTCCTCAAGCCCAACAAACACGAGCTTCTTAAGTATTTTGACAAAACAGAAGCTACGGAAGCGGAAATTGTTGAAATGGGCAGGTACTTTATTGAAAAGGGCGTTGAAACCGTTGTTATTTCCTGCGGCTCCGATGGGGCTGTATTCTTACAGGGGGACAAGGCCTATAAGGGCCCTGCTGTAAAGGTTAAAGCCGTTTCCACCGTGGGGGCGGGAGACGCTATGATGGCCGTTTTTGCCTACTACAGCGACAGAGGTTATTCCTTTGAGGAGGCGGCGAAGATGTCTATGGCTGTTTCAGCCGGCTCTGTAACAACAGAGGGCACAAAGCCGGCCTCTATGGAGGTTGTAAACGCTCTTCTCGAACAGGTGACGCTTGAGGTAATCTAAGCCTCTTAAGCCGACCGCCTTATTACGGGGTAATAGCTGTTTTCGGGGTAATAGTGGAGCTGTTTACGTTTAAGCCTTTCATATTCTTTTCTTCTGCGGATAAAATCGGAATATTTCCGCTTGTAGACTGCCGCCGCAAGAACATAGACTGCGTTTAAAATAAACAAAGCAGCCTTAAACAGCGGTGAAAGGCTTCCGCAAAAAAACCAAAATCACAAGGCAGAGAACCGCCCCGAGGCGGCAAAGTGAAAACGTCAACAGATAATACTTTTCTTTCATACATATCTCTCCTTTTCTTAAAATTTTTATTCTTTAAATATATTATAAAGGAGAGATATGTAAAAAATTTTACGCATTAAGCCTTTAAATATGCAGGGAGCTGAATATTTTGAAAATTTTAATAACTACTGACTGGTATGCGCCTACGGTAAACGGCGTCGTCACCTCTGTTTTGAATTTGGAGAAAAATCTGAGGCTCTTAGGCCACGAGGTAAAGGTTCTTACACTTTCCGAGGGAGTCCGTTCATATAAAGCAGGGAACACATACCGTTCACGTTCCGTTTCCGCCTTTATATATCCCAAAGCAAGAATAAGCCTTACAAAAAGGAGCTATTACAGGGAGCTTATGAAGTGGCGGCCTGATATTATACATACACAGTGTGAATTTTCAACCTACATTACAGCTCGTAAAATAGCCCGAAAGCTGCACATTCCCATAGTACACACCTACCACACGGTCTATGAGGACTATACCCATTATTTTTGTCCCAGTAAAAAGCTGGGTCGGTCTATAGTCTCAACTCTTACAAGACGGCTTATGAAACCTGCCGAAACAATAATCGTACCTACGGAAAAGGTAAAGGAGCTTCTTATTAAATACAGAGTAAACAAGAAAATTTGTATTCTTCCCACGGGAATAGACATTGAAAAATTTGCCAAACCCCTTTCGAAAGGTGAAAAGGCGGCTCTTAAGGAAAAATACAATATCCCGAAAGACAATGTGGTGATGCTCTGTTTGGGCAGGCTTGCAAAGGAGAAAAACGTAGAGGAGATACTTGAAAATTTTAAGGCTCTTAATAAGCCCGGGCTGACTCTGCTTATCGTGGGAGGAGGGCCTTATTATAAGGAGCTTAAAAAAGAGGCGGAAAAAATCTGCGGCGGTGTGTCCGTTATATTTACGGGTATGGTTAAGCCCGATGAAGTGGGGAAATATTATAAGCTGGGAGATTTTTTCGTAAGCGCTTCCACAAGCGAAACCCAGGGGCTTACGTATGCGGAGGCTTTGGCAAACGGTCTGCCCTCTCTCTGTAAGAAAGACCCCTGCATAGACGAGGTTGTTATAAACGGCTTTAACGGCTATCAATATGAAAACACAGAGGAATTTAAAAGCTTAGCAAACGGACTTACGGAGGACAGTGCATTAAGGGAGAAAATGTCCGAAAACGCTCTTAAATCGGCGAAAAAATTTTCAACCCTTGCCTTTGCGGAAAATGCCGTTAAAATTTATGAGGAAACAATAGAAAATTACGGAAAAATGGGGTAACAGAGTATGAAGATGTGTATTAAGAAGAAGCTTTTTTGACCGCCGCCGTTTTTTTCCTTTTTATGAATGTAGGAGCATACGGAGCAGAGCGGCATATGGAGCTTAACTATGAGGAAATAGAAAACGGAGAGGTTATAGTCTGCAACGATACAGACTATATGCCCGTCAGAGCCGTAGCCGAGGCTATGGGCTTAAGCGTAGAGTGGCAGGGGGACACCAAAACCGTTATAATTTCAAACAAGGGGCCTCTTTATATAACCTTTTCAATAGGCATAAACGGCTATACCTATGCAAAAACGGCTCCCGCTGCCGATATTGCAGAGCCTGTTTTGGAAAACGGAAAAGCCTACATACCCGTTGAAACCTTTGAAAACCTTATAGGCTGCGACATAAGAAAAACGGAAGCCGCCTATAACATAATTACAATATATAATGAAGATAACGGTGAGGACAAAGAGCCTTACATTGAATAAAATTTGACGAATAAAAATACCCTGTGTTTAAGCTTATACACTTAAATACGGGGTGCTTTTTATGTATTAAATTTTAAATGTTTTTGCTTACACTGTCAAAACCGGTCATATACTGCCTTTTTAAAGGCTTTATACTCTTTTTGTTAATTTTACTGTACGTTACAAAATTATTCAACCGCAATTTAAAAATATACGTCGATAAAATCTCAAGGGTTGATGACTGTTTTCTCCATTTTACAGACAGGCTCTGTGGTTATATATACTCATTAAAAATTCTACCAAAGAGGAGAGGACATTATGCCTAAGGAAGCAAAAAACAACATAAAGCAAATAGGCAGTATTACAAAGGGTCAGAAAATATACATAGAGGACTATGTAATAACCTTTCTGAAATACATAACAGACAAAAACAAAGGCAAAAGCCTTATATTTATGCTTTACGGAAACCTTAAACAGGAGGATTCCGAGGATGTTTTATACATAAGCGGAGCCGTTGAAGCCGCCGACACCGAAAAAAGGGGTTCAATAGAGGTTTTCTCTCAGGCAGCTCTTGACATAGCGGAAATAAACAGGATTCAATATTTCAGCAATCTTGAGGCGGTGGGCTGGTGTTATATTCAGCCCGGCTTCGGGGATTTTATAAACACAGACCAAACATCATATCATCTTGAAAGCTTTAAAAAGCTCTATCAGGTACTTTATATTATAGACCCTCTTGACGATTCACGTTCTTTTTTCAGGAAAGATGAGAATGCTCCGAGTTTAAAGCCTGTAGGGGGCTATATTATTTATTATGACAAAAACGAACCTATGCACGAATATCTTCTGCACGTAAAAAAGGAGGACTCCGCCGGGGGTGCTCCCAAGGAAAACCTTACGGAAAACGTAGACACTTTTATAGGCTCTGCTTTAAGACGGGGCAGGCGGCCTGTTAAAGAAAGAAAGGGTCTGTTTTCTCTTGAAAATCTTGAGGTAAATCCCCAAAAAATTTCGAGGCTTATGGGCGGCTTAAGCTTTGCCCTGCTTTTTGTAACCCTTATAATAGGGGGAGGACTTTTGAAGAGCAATTCCCGAATAGACTACATTGAAAAGCAGATAAGCTCTCTGGGCAAAAATTATATTTCCTTAAGAGATGATGTTTCCGAGGCTCAGGCCGTTTTTGCCGAAAACAGAGAGGCTGAAGAAGAAAAAACCGACAGTGCCGCCGAGGCAGTAACGGAAGCCCCGACCGAAGCCCCGACAGAACCCCCGACAGAGACTCCCATTGCAAGCAGCGCTTCCTATAGGGAGTACACAGTAAAATCGGGAGATACTCTTATATACCTTTCAAGATTTTTCTACGGCACAGCCGACAGAGTAGACGACATTATGGCGGCAAACAATATGACAGAGGGGGATATGCTCATAGAGGGAAAAACCATAAAAATTCCCGAATAAAATATTTCCATTTTTTAACAAGAAGGTTGACTTTTTCCAAAATATGTGGTAGTATAAATATGGCTGAGATAATGCAGCCATATTTTTGGGCTCAGCGGTTTCATATTTGCAACTCAAATACTGTACATAAAGGAGATAAGTGAGCATAATGACAAGAGAGCAGGCTGTAAACAGGCTTAAAAGCTGGGGAAATTACATTACAATTATAACAGGGCTTCAAGAGGACATAATAGAAATAAGAAAAACGATAGAATATAACAGAGGCGTAAGAGCCTTAAAGCTTGACGGAATCCCTCACGGCAGCGTCCCCTCTAAACCCACCGAGGACAAGGCGGTAAAAAATATAGACTGCTATGAGGAGGAAATATCTGAAATAGAAAACCAAATAAGAGCCGTTAAAGGGAATAAGGAAGAAATTGACAAATTTGCCGAGGAGCTTGACGAAACGGAGAAGAGCCTGCTTCGTTACCGCTATATGAGGCGGAAAAACTGGGACGCCATTTCAATGAGGATTCACCTAAGCGACAGACAGTGCTACCGTGTCCACAACAAAATACTCCGCAGGCTTATATCCTATTCGGAAGCGGAATAAAAAAATACATAATAAAAAACAGCCGCATATATTTTATCGGCTGTTTTTTACATATTTATATAAGCAGAAATTTATCTATGCCGTCGGCTATGCCTGAAGCGATTTTATATTAATAATCCTCTGTTGCCATAAGGAGATCCTCCTCAGGGTTTGTTATATACCCCATTTCTACAATGGTGACGGGAACCTGCGCCCAGTTTATGCCGCTCATTGTGTTGGTTTCCCAGACATATTCCCTGCTGCATCCCGTTGCGTTTACAAGCCCGTCCAAAACATATTCGGAGAGTGCTTTGCTTTGAGAGTAAAGACTTCGTTATAGGGGTTATCCGCCGTTTGGCAAATCGTCATAGCCCCCTTAGCCGCAGTATTTTCGGAGCCGTTTGCGTGGATTCTTATAAAAGCGTCTGCGTTTGCCTCATTAGCTATAGCGGCTCTTTCGGAATTGCTTATATCCACATCGTTTGTTGTTCTGACCATAATAACACTGTAACCCCTGCTTTCAAGCTCGGCCTGAAGCTTAAGAGCCACCTGTAAATTAAGCTCATATTCCGCCAAACCGCTGGCCGCACCGCTTGTGCCTCCGGTTACCTTTGCTTTCGTTTCCGCTGCTCCGGGGCCTATCGGCTCCTGCTCCGAGTTGCCTACAGACTGGTGACCCGGGTCTATAACTACCAAATAGCCGTTTTCGCTTACGGCTTCGCTTTCTTCGGCAGCTTCCGCCGCTGCGGAAACCTCTTCGGGGGCTTCTGCTTCGATCTCCGCAGCTTCCTCTGTTGTTTCTTCTACAGCTTCCGTTGAAGCTTCAATTTCCGCCTCTCCTGTCTTTTCCGAACAACCCGTCAAGGCAAACAGAAGCACCGCAATAAAAACAAATTTCACAAATATATTATATCTCATTTTCAATATCCTTTCTTGTCCTCATAGGACACAATTAAATCTCTGTTTGCAATCTGATATTCATTTAGCATAGTTTCCCTGAAATCATCGGGGGCTATGGTGGGATTATACCAGTCGTACTGTTCAAAATAGATCTGTAAAGAGCTGTCCTTAAAGTCCCTGCCTGCGTAGGCATATATGCCGTTTCTTGCAAGGCGGCACATATTTGCGTCAAAATCCGCAAAATAGCTCTCCGAGAAATACCGCTTATCAGAATTTACTATAAAATATTCTATATCGCTTAAGGTCGTGGCTTCTGTGGGGGCTTCGGTTACAACCTCCGGCACGGTTATTCTTACGGTTGTTTCCGCAAGGGTGGTTTCCTCTGTTGCCGCTTCTTCTGCCTCTTCTGCCTCCTCCTCGGTTTCTTTTTCTTCCCTGTTGGGAGCAGGTTCTTCACTGCTGTTTCTCGGACCGACGGGCCCCTGATTAACGGGGAGCAAATAGGCGGTGCAGGCATAGGCTCCCATACCCACTAAAACTGCAAGCAAAACCGCTATTATAATAACAAGGGGGAGTATGCCGTTTCGGCTGTTTTCGGTTCGGTTTTGGGGCTTTGTCTCCTCAGGGCGGCTTATCCCCCTGCACTTGTCGCAGACCCTCTCTCCCGGTTTACAGGGCTGACCGCACTTCACGCAAAAGCCGCCCCGGCTCGGAGACGGAGCCCCGGAGCCCTCCCGCTCCTGATTTTCATCGGGTATAAGGCTTAAAATTTCCTCCGGTATAGGTATTCCGTCTGCTGCGCAAAAGGGAGTCTTTTTTGTAAGAACTCTTCCGCAGGAGGGACATCTCGGAACCGCCTTGCCGCAGTAACAGCAAAATTTTGCGTCATCGTTTAATGTTTTTTTACAATTCGGACACCAATGTCATTTAGTTAACATAACAAGATGAATAGCAAATTCTTCCATTTAGT
>JAJQFB010000052.1 GCA_021201395.1 Clostridiales bacterium
ATGTGGAATTGGTTTGCTGTCCGTTCCTTTTCAGTACCCGAAGAGGCGTTTCGTCAGCATGTAAAATATTCTCGGTAAGCTCTTTCTTGGTTTGAAATATCCTCGGGCAGTTCTGCTGAAATATTTCCGGAAATAATTTTTATATATCTCCCGTTACAGTATCCTTCAGAGCTCATATCATTGATTGAAACTATTTCCTGCTTCTCGACAGCTTCTCCATAGTCGGTATTGCTGTAATCATCTGTCCTTTCCGCAGCTGTTTTACCCCTTGCTCCGACATCTAATCCCGCTTTCCGAAGTACCCTTATCTTATGATAAAATGACCTCTCTGTTATTCTCTTCTCCGTACACCACTCCGAAACCGATTTGCCGCTTTTCTGATATGCTTTGTACATTTCATACCATTCCTGTATCTGTTTCTCCCTTTCAGCACCCTTTTTCTTACCCATTTAACCATCTCCTATATTTTTTACTATTATTCTATCATTTTTGAGATGGCTTTGGCAGCCGCCGAATTATTAAGCGCTTACAGTATAAATGCAACCCTCAGCAGCGATGGCACACAATATACTTTCTTTAAACTGAATATATCAAACGTTGAAATTTACTGAAAATTATAAAAGAGACTGTGAAGATTGAAGCACCAATCTTTCACAGTCTCTTTTTTATATTTGTAATTATTATTCTATATAACCAAAATTAAGCCTTTACCTATTATAACGCCCGACAGACAGAGAACCATACTCAAAATTATGTAAAGCCCTGCCGAAGTATAACTGCCGTTTTCAATAAGGGTTACCGTTTCGAGAGAAAAGGTTGAAAATGTGGTAAAGCCGCCGCAAAAGCCCGTTTTAAGAAAAAGCGAGGTGTTTTTTGATAATCCCTTTTCCTCGGCCATACCCGTTATAAGGCCTATCATAAAGGCTCCGGCAAAATTTGTCATAAGAGTTAAAAGAGGGAAATCGGCTTTCAGAGGAATTAAGCTTATAATATAGCGGAAAACAGCCCCTAAAGCCCCTCCCAAAGCAACAAAACAGGCACTCATAAATATATATCCTCTTAATCTTTTACATAGAAAGTCTGCCGTGTTTTTCATAGCTTGAAACAGACTTTATTTTGTTTTCATCGTCTACAAAAACAACCTTTGGCTTGTGGGTCTTTGCTTCCTCAGGGGTCAGTGAGGCGTAGGCCATAATTATGATTTTGTCGCCTTGAGAAACCTTTCTTGCGGCGGCGCCGTTTAAGCATATCATACCGCTGTTTTCGTCTCCGAAAATAACATAGGTTTCAAACCTTTCGCCGTTGTTTATGTCTACTATGCGAACCTTTTCATATTCGAGTATGCCTGCCGCTTCGCAGAGAACAGGGTCAACGGTTATACTGCCTACATAGTTAAGCTCCGCCTGAACTACGGCCGCTCTGTGGATTTTGCCCTTAAGCATCTCTAAAGTCATTTAAAGCCCTCCTTTTTAAATTTCAAGGCTGAAATTGTCTATAAGTCTTGCGAAATTTCCCATATATACGGCACAGGCACATAAAATATCCCTTTCTATGGTGTCTACAGGCTCAAGACTTAAGCTGTCGACTATACTCACATAGTCAATTTTAGTAATGCCCACTGAAAGTATAATTTCCGAAATCGCAGCTATAACTTTTTCGGAGCTTCTTTCTCCGCCTTGTATCATTTCTTTGCCCCTTGTCATAGCCTTGTTTATAATGGGAGCAAGGCTTCTTTCCTCAGGGGTCAGATAGGAATTTCTGGAGCTTTTTGCAAGACCGTCCTCCTCACGGATTATGGGACAGCCCTTTATTTTGACGTTCATATTAAGGTCAAGAACCATTCTCTTTATAACCGCAAGCTGCTGGGCGTCCTTTTCTCCGAAATAGGCATTGTCGGGAGTAACTATGTTAAAAAGCTTGTTTACAACAGTCTGAACACCTCTGAAGTGAATAGGCCTGCTCTTTCCGCAAAGACCGCCTGTAAGCCCGTTCATATCAACATAGGAGCAAAAGCCCTCGGGGTACATTTCTTCAACTGAGGGCGCAAAAATAACATCTACTCCCGCCTTTTCGCAGAGACCTGCGTCCCTGTCTAAATCTCTGGGGTAATTGTCAAAATCCTCGTTGGGGCCGAACTGGAGAGGATTTACGAAATCGCTGACAACAACTCTGCCGTTGTTTTCTCTTGCGTTTTTAATAAGGCTTAGGTGACCCTCATGAAGCCAGCCCATTGTGGGAACAAGGCCTATTGTAAGACCCTCGCCCCTCCAAAGCTTAACCTGTTCTTTAACTTCCGAAACTGTTTTTAAAATCTTCATTTTATTTTTCCTCTTTATAATAGCATTAATAGAGTTTTTCTATTTCTTCGTCTTTTATTTTATATGTGTGTTCCTCCGCAGGGAAGCTTCCGTTTTTAACCTCGTCGGAATAGTCCTTAAAGGCCTGTTTCATAATGTTCCCTACGAGGGCAAAGTGCTTTACAAACTTAGGCTTAAAGTCGGGATACATACCCAACATATCCTGATAAACAAGAACCTGACCGTCGCAGTCCTTTCCTGCACCTATGCCTATTACAGGATAGGATACGCTTTCGGAAATCATCTTTCCTACTTTCGCCGGTACACCTTCTACAACAGCCGCAAAAACCCCGGCCTCCTCAAGAGCCTTGGCATCGTCAAGAAGCTTTTTGATAGCTTCGGCGGTTTTTCCCTGAACCTTAAAGCCTCCGAAAGCATTGATTGACTGGGGAGTTAAGCCTATATGGCCGCAAACGGGAATTTGACATCTTACAATAGCCTTAATGGTTTCCGCAAACTCTCTTCCGCCCTCAAGCTTAACAGCCGCTGCGCCGCCCTCTTTAATGAGCCTTCCTGCGTTTATGCAGCTCTGTTCAACGGAAACGTGATAGCTCATAAAGGGCATATCCGCAATAACGAGCGCATTTTTAGCTCCCCGTGAAACGGCTTTTGTGTGGTGAATCATATCCTCCATTGTTACGGGTATGGTTGAATCATAGCCCAGCATAGTGTTTCCCAGAGAGTCTCCTACCAAAATAGACTCTATTCCGGCCTCGTCAACCAGACTTGCCGTTGTGTAGTCATATGCCGTAAGCATAGTGATTTTTTCGCCCTTTTCCTTAGCTTTTCTGAAATAATCCGCAGTGATTTTCATATTTTAAATTCTCCTGAATATAAATTTAGCTTCGGGCAGGATATTTTGAAATTAAAAAATAACATCTGTCAAAAATACAGCCTCAAAAGGGTACCGCTTTTTGTTAAGCCGCTCTTTCCCATAAATACAGACGGCTTTATTAAATTTATAATTTCGTTGAGGTGCAGCTCTCAAGCCGAGATACCGCCCATAGCCATAAACCGATTATACCACAAATCAATATAAAAGCAATACCTTTTTTTATGAAGTTTTAAGGAAGATCTAATTAATCAGCGGTTCCTTAAGTAAATTTAATGATTTTTTGAGCAGTTTTACGATTTATTTTATATACAGCTTCAAATACTGAGAGATTTTAGAGATTTCTATTGTAAAAACATTTGGCTTTGTGTTATAATTATATCAGTTAAGTTTTTTTGAACGGAGGTTTTATTAATATGAAAGAACAGCTTTATACAATACCCGTAACGGAGGCCTTTCAGTCGGAATGCGACTGTCCGCTGTGTGCTATACATGACAAACTGGATAAAGACGCCACGGACTATTCTATGGGGCCCTCTTATATGGAGGGGGATATAAGAATGGAGACAAATAAAGTCGGCTTCTGTAAATATCACTATGACAAAATGTATCATATGAAGAACCGTTTGGGGCTTGCGCTTATGTGCGACACTCATATTCAGGAGATTATAAAACAGCTTGAGGCCAAAAGCGATACCCTTAAAGAAAGCAAAAAGGGCTTTTTTTCAAAGGGCTCAAAGGAAAAGCCGGAGGTTTTGTCTTTTCTTACAAACATAGCGGATAACTGTTATATCTGCAACAAGATTAACTCAAACTTTGACAGGTATTTAGACACTATCTTTTATCTCTGGGAAAAGGAGCTTTCTTTTAAGGAGCTTGTAAACAAGTCAAAGGGTTTTTGCTTTGAACATTTTACACTGCTTCTTGACAAGGGAAAAGAAAATCTTTCAAAAGAGGGCTATGCTTCTTTGGTTGACGCGGTTGTGCCTAAGGAATTGGATCTTTTAAAGGCGCTTGAGAAAGACGTAGCATGGTTTATTGACAAAAACGACTACCGCCACAAAAACGACCCCTGGGGAACGGCAAAGGACTCTGTAGAAAGGGCTGTAAAGCTGCTTTCGGCTTTAAAGGTTGATGAAGAATGACATTTCAGGATTTAACACCGAAAAAGAAAATAGAACATATATGGGAATATTACAGGGTTCATATTATACTGACTCTTTTAGTTGTTTTTATATTGGGCTCATGGTTTTATAATGCCAAGCTTAAGCCCCATAAGGAGCTTTTTTCGGGGGTGGGAATACTCAGCTATCACCTGCCCGGCGAATATGACGATATTCTCTATGAAAAAATAAATTCCGAGCTGAACCTGACGGACACAAACAGCGAGGCAAGGATAGAATATTTTTACGATGACGAAAACGAGGCTGCCTTTTTTTCGAGTATGATTGAAAAATTTTTGGCTATGCTTTTAACCGGAGACGTAAACATTATGATTATGGACGGGGACAGCATAGAGGCCTACGCCGCAGAGGACTATCTTTTGGATTTATCTCTGATTTACTCTGAGGAGGAGCTTGAAAGGCTGAAAGATGAGGGGCTTCTCTTAAGCTCTTCAAGCGAGCTTGTTTCCGAAGAAAAATATTATGCGGTCTGTCTTAAAAATTCGGCTCTTATGGCGGAGCTTCCGAATTATGACGAGGAAAAGAGCTATATAGCCGTATACGGAGCCGTTGAAAATACAGAAAACCCAAGAAAGGTTTTGGACGTTATATTAAATGAAGAAGCTGAGTAAAGAATTTTATCTGCAAAACACACATACCGTGGCTAAAGCTCTTTTGGGAAAATATTTGGTTTTCGGAGAGACGGCTCTTAAGATTACCGAAACGGAGAGCTATATAGGGGAGACTGACAAAGCCTGCCACGCTTACGGCGGCAGGAGAACCAAACGGACGGAGATTCTCTATGCCGAGGGCGGAGTTTTCAATATCTATCTTATCTACGGTATGTACTGCTGTTTAAATGTCATAACGGAGAGAGAAAACTACGCAAGCGGCGTTCTCATAAGAGGCGGAGAGGCCGCGGGGAATAAGAATATAATAAGCCGAAACAGATTCGGGGTAGAATATGAAGCTTTAAACCCTTATCAGAGAAAAAATCTTTTAAACGGCCCCGGAAAGGTCTGTCTCGGTTTAGGCATTGACAGAAACCAAAACGGAATTTCCTGTCTTTCGGAGAGCTTTTATATTGCCGAGGGGGAGAAAATAAATCCCGAGGATATAAAAAACGGGAAAAGAATAGGCATAGACTACGCCGAAGAAGCTAAAGACTTTTTATGGCGGTATTATATATAAATATTATAATATGTAAGGAAAGTGTTTGAAATGGAAAAAATAGGAATAATGGGAGGAACTTTCGACCCCATTCACATAGGCCATCTCTCCCTGGCCGAGGCTGTGAGAGATGAGCTTGATTTAGACAGGGTTATATTTGTTCCCGCAGGGGAGCCGCCCCACAAGGAAAGGGGCAGTTTAGGCAGCGCCGAGGACAGGTATAATATGACCCTTTTGGGTTGTAAGGACAATCCTTTTTTTGAAATATCGAGAACAGAGCTTGACAGGGAGGGTCTTTCATACTCTGTAGATACAATAAGAGAGATTAAAAAGCTTTACGGTGAGGACAACAGGTTTTATTTTATTTTGGGAGCTGACTCCCTTATGGAGCTTGACAACTGGAGGGAGCCTAAGACCCTTCTGTCTCTCTGCTGTTTTGCCGCCGTAGCAAGGCCGGGTTTTAAGAGCAAAAAAATTACGGCTCAGCTTAAGAAGCTTAAGGAAAAATACAATGCCGATATTAAATATACGGAAAGTGTAAGGCTTGAAATTTCTTCAACGGATATAAGAAACAAAATATCTCAGGGGAAGTCGGTTAAATACAGCGTGACCGAGGCTGTTCTCGAATATATAAGGGAAAAGGGGCTTTACGGCTTTAAGCCTGAGTTTTACCCTGAGGTCAGGGGGTTTAAAAATAAATTAAAGGCGGAGCTTAAGCCGAACAGATATATCCATACCTTAGGCGTAGCCGGGGAAGCGGTTAAACTGGCCGAAAAGCACGGAGAGGACAAACACAAGGCCTATATAGCCGGGCTCCTCCATGACTGTGCAAAAAATTTCGACAATAAGAGGACGTTTAGATTCTGTAAAGAATACGGCGTTGCCCTTGACGATATTTTAAGGGAACAGCCCGACCTTATTCACAGCTTTTTGGGAGCCGCCGCAGCCGAAAGGGAATACGGCATTGAGGATAAGGATATTTTAAACGCAATCCGCTATCATACAACAGGCAGGCCCGGTATGAGCAGGCTTGAAATGATAATTTATTTGGCGGATATGACGGAGCCTAACAGAGTTTACTATGAAGGGCTTGACAAAATAAGGGAATTGTCTTATTATGATTTAAAAGGAGCCGTTGCTGAGGCTCTGAATGAGACCATAAGCTTCAACAGGGAGCGGGGCAGAATCGTTCACCCTCTATCCCTTGAAGCATTTGAATTTTACAAAAATTTTAGGGAGGAAGTAATTTGAGCAAAGAAAAAATTTTAGAGGGCGCAAAGGCGGCGGTTGACGCCCTCAACGACAAAAAGGCCGTTAATGTTGTTGTTTTAAAGATAAAGGAATTAACCCCCATAGCTGATTATTTTATAATTGCCAGTGCAAACAACCCTAACCAGCTTAAAGCTATGACCGACAGCGTGGAGGAGGCTGTTTACAAGGCAGGTATTCACAAAATAGGCACTGAGGGCGTAGGCAACAAAAACTGGATTTTACTTGACTTTAACGATATTGTGGTACACCTTTTCGACAAGGAAAGCAGAGATTTTTACGACCTTGAAAGAATCTGGGCGGATGCCGAAAGAGTAGAGATTTAAGAGGCTTAAGAAATTTAAGGAGTTTTTAAGATGTACGGTTTCTGTTTGAAAGGCGAACAGATAAAATTATTTATGAACGAATTTTTAAAGGGTGAAACCTTCGACGGCTTTCTTGTAAAGCATATGGAGGTTTTTTCCGTTACAAAATTTGAAACAGACGGCAATATTAACCCTGACTATCTCAAGGAGGGGGAAAAAAGAAGAAGCTGCTTCTGGAGGGAGCTGCGGCCTATAGCTTTCGGGCTTATAAAGGGAAAGGTAAAGCCCAAAATTTTTAAAACCGTTTTGGCTCTGCCCCTTGAAAAAGCGGAAATCCTGTCTGAAAATGCCGCCTCTATGCACCTTTCCGTCACCTTTGAAAACAACAGAATCGTCTTTTTGACGGGTACTTCTCAAAAAAGCTTTTCTCTTGACAAAGATGTTGACTTAGCCTGGGAGGGCTACATAAAAAAATTTTTAAGCTTCACGGCTTTATTTGTGAAACTTTGGAATAAATTATGCGTATATAAATACAAGGATGTGATAAAGTGGATTATCCCGATTATCAAACAAGAGAAGAAGCCTCCCCCGACAGGGAATGGGCTTGCCCGAATTCCTTAAGGAGTCGATAAAGGCTATGCAGGAGGCTTGGTACCTGCGTGAGAAATATTTGGGCTTGGAAAGAAAAAAGAATCAAGGTGATTACATTGAGTAATTTTGTAATTACAGTACGGTAAACTAAGGAATCGCTGATTAATTAGCTCTTCGCATCTTCGCCGCCGATTTTTCCGATTGCTTCGTCACGCATTTTCAGCGCAGGCTCCGGCTACGTCCTCAAATGCCTTCCTCACACTTGAAAAAATCTGCGGCAAATCTGCTTCGGCGAATTAATCATCGCTTCCCTAAAGAAAAATGTCAGAAAACAAGAAAGGAAGTAGATGTAATATGGAAAAGGGAAGTCTTTCGATTAACAGCGAAAATTTGCTGCCTATTATTAAAAAATGGCTCTATTCAGACACGGACATATTCTTAAGGGAGCTTGTTTCAAACGGCTGCGACGCCGTAAACAAGCAGAAGAAGCTTGTTTCCATGGGGGAAGCCGCCGATGACGGAAAGGGATATAAAATTACCGTTTCTTTAGACAAAGAAAACAAGACCGTTACCGTTTCCGACAATGGTCTGGGTATGACTGAGGATGAGGTTAAGGAGTATATTAACCAGATAGCCTTTTCGGGGGCTAACTCCTTTATAGAAAAATACAAGGACAAAATCGGAAGCGAAAACGATATTATAGGCCACTTCGGCTTAGGCTTTTACTCCGCTTTTATGGTAGCGGAAGTTGTTGAAATTCAGACTCTTTCCTACAGAGAGGGAGCAAAGCCCTGTCACTGGAAGTGCAGCGGAGGCATAGAGTTTGAGATAGACGAGGGCGAAAGAACAGAACGCGGAACAGACATAATTCTTCACATAGGGGAGGACAGCGAGGAATTTTTAAGCCCCTATAAGCTTAAGGAAATACTTACTAAATACTGTTATTTTATGCCTGTTGAAATTTATTTTGAAGATGTTGATGAGCTCCGCAAAAAGGAAGCCGAGGCCGCAAAAGAGGAAATAAAAGAGGGCGGAGAGGAAAAAGAGGAAGAAAAAGAAGAAAAGCCCGAGCCCGTAAACGATGTAAATCCTCTTTGGCTTAAAAAACCGGCGGACTGTACGGAGGAGTATAAGACCTTCTACCACAAGGTTTTTACCGACTTTAACGACCCTCTTTTCTGGATACACTTAAATATGGATTATCCCTTTAAGCTGAAAGGCATACTCTATTTCCCCAAACTTCGCAGGGAGCTTGATGCTATAGAGGGTCAGGTTAAGCTTTACAACAATCAGGTATTTATAGCCGACAACATAAAGGAGGTTATACCCGAATTTCTTCTCCTTTTAAAGGGTACCATAGACTGCCCCGACCTGCCTCTTAACGTAAGCAGGAGCTTTTTACAGAACGACGGCTATGTAGCTAAAATTTCAAAATATATCGTCAAAAAGGTGGCCGACAAGCTCAATTCTCTCTTCAAGAAAGAAAGAGAAAGCTATGAAAATAACTGGGACGATATAAATACATTTATAAAATACGGCTGTGTACGTGAAGAGGATTTTTACGATAAGGTCAAGGATTCTCTTATATATAAGTCGATAAACGGCGGCTATAAGACCTTACAGGAATATTTAACGGCAAACGAAGCCAAAACGGAAAAGAAGGTCTTTTATGTAAGCGATGAACAGCAGCAGGCTCAGTATATAAATATGTTTAAGGAAAACGAGCTTGAAGCCGTTGTGCTTTCAAACCAAATTGACGTTCCCTTTGTAAATTATATGGAAATGTACAACGAAGGCGTTAAGTTTATGAGGATAGACTCCGATATAAACGATATTTTGAAGTCGGGAGAGGTTGACAAGGAGACGAAAGAGAAGCTTGAGAAGCTCTTTAAGGAGGGTTTAGGCAAGGACAGCCTGACCGTACAGGCGGAAAGTCTCAAGACAGAAAACGTTTCGGCAGTTATAGAGCTTTCGGAGCAGTCGAGGCGTATGCAGGAAATGTCTAAGCTTTACGGCTTCGGCGGAGATATGCCTATGGCGGAGACCTTGGTGCTGAATACGAAAAACGGCGTCATAAAGCAGGTTCTCGCTATGGGCGACGACAAAAAGGACGACAGAGACCTGATTATAAAGCAGGTTTATGACCTTGCGGCAATGAGCCACAGAAGCCTTACCGCGGAGGAATTAACCGCTTTTGTAGACAGAAGCAGCAAAATCCTTGAAATGATAAGTAAATAAAAAACAGGTTTGAAACGGAGCTGCTGTAAAACGGATATTTTCATTTTGCGGCAGCCCCGTTTATTTTTTCGAGTGCAGGGAAGCCGCCTGAGGACACAGCCGAAGCCTACGCTGAAAGTGGGTGATGCTGCAATCGGAAAAGCTGCGGCAAATCTGCTTCGGCGAATTGATCATCGTTTCCTTAAAACACCCCTTTTGTACCAAGCTGCGTTTTAACCGACCCGGCTGAGGAATGTATAAAATTATATAAATAAGTACAATAAATCGGAGCTGCCGCAAACAGTCTTTCTTACCTGTTTCACGGCAGCTCCTTTTTGTGTTTAATTTCAGTGAATGATTCTTTTTGCGCCTACATAGGTTCTGCTTGAATAATCATCGTATAAGTCCTCCACTATAACGCCTGTTGTATAGGTGCTTGAGTGGATATACATATTGTCGCCTAAGTACATACCTACGTGAGATATGTTTGTGTTTCCGCCTGTGTTAAAGAACAACAGGTCGCCTGCCTGAAGCTCGTCCTTGCTTACGTATGTACCCTGTGAATACATACTTGCGGAATTTCTTTGAAGGGTTATGCCGAAGTTTTGATATACACAGTATACAAAGCCGGAGCAATCAACTCCGGTTGAAAGGTCTGTTCCGCCGTAAACATAGGGAACACCCACAAACCGGAGAGCATATTCCACAATTTCGGCTCCGTCGCCTACGAGTCGGTCGGGGTCAAAGGTTATGTGGCCGTAGTTTTTGGGCTTTTCGCCGTTGTAAATCTCGGCAAACTCAGAGCTTATATAGCCCTCGTTGTAATAGTCATCGGAAACATAAAGCCAGCCGTCGCCTATTTCAAGAACACTTACGGCGTAACCGTCGCTTAATACCGAAATAATGGTATTTGTTGAGGCTGTTGAGGGCAGTGAACGAAGTCTTAAACCGCCGGGAGAATTAATTACAGCATATGTATCGGCTTCCGCTTCTTCAAAGGTTTCAAGAAGTTCTTCTATGTTTACCTGTTCATCCTCTATTATTTCCTCCTGCGAAACCTCGCCCTCTGTTCCGTCGGCTACTTGGCCTATAACTTTGTTTATAATGTCCTCGGCTTCAGATGAGGCTCCGTTTTGGTTTTTGTTTGTTTCGTTGTTAGCAGAATCGGTTTCTTCCTGTTTTGTCTCTGTTTCCGTTTCCGGCTGATCGGCCTGAACAAGATAGAGATAGCTTCCGCCTAAATAATCGGCGGAGACATAGGCCTGTTGGCCGTTGTATTCTATTCTGTACCAATAGCCGTCGGGAGACTTGCCCTTAACGGTAACGCACTCGCCTGCGTCAAGCTGGCCTATAACCTCGTTGCCTGTTGACGGGCCGGACCTTACGTTTACGGCGTGGTCTGTAACACTGGCGTCAGCCTCGGAAACCTTTACATAAAGGCTTGCGATATATGCCTCCTGAGAATCGGGATACTGAACCTTAACCCAACCCGGTTCTACGTCAAGAATGGCATATGAGTCGCCTGTGTTTGTTATTCCTATAATTTGGGAGGTGGTAGAATCTCCCGCCCTTACATTTATACTGTCACGTGTCACAGTACCTACGTTAGAAGCAAAGACCGCCGTAGTCATAAAAGCAGAAACAATGAAAGTTGCCGCCGCAATTTTTCTGCTGTTTTTAAATGGCATCATTTTATCCTCCGTAAAGTTTCAGTGTTGATTTTCATTTGTAAATTTTTTAATTTGTAAAAAGTGTTAATGTTTATTATAACAGAACCATAGGGCAGGCAGCATAAAGAATGTGCTGTTTCCTAATTGTTACATAATTGTTACAAATTCTATTATACACAATTTTTTCCGCTTTGTCAACCTTACTGAGGCCATTTATATTAAAAATTTCTTAAAATCGCATCAGCTTGAAGCTTTTTTAATGATCTTGAAGTCTATTTTATCAAAATTTTTCATAAAAAAACATAGTGACAAAACAAAAATTCCATAGTATTATTATATAGTATATTAAGAAATAATGCAAGTTACAAATTTATTACAAAAATATGTAAAGGAGATTGCAAATGAATACAATTATGTTGATTTTAAAGGGTATGCTTATGGGAATAGCAAATATAATTCCCGGTGTAAGCGGCGGAACAATAGCCGTTGTTCTGCATATTTTCGACCCTATGATTGAAGCAATAAACAATTTTTACAAAAGCAAACAGGATTTCAAAAAGCACATAGGCTTCCTTGCGGTTTTGATGATAGGCTGCCTCATAGGCATAGGGGCTTTCTCAAAGCTTATTAAATTAGGTCTTGAAAACTATTCCTTTCCTACCTGTATGTTTTTCGCGGGTCTTGTTTTGGGAAGCCTTCCCCTTATTTACGGAAAGGCAAGGGAAAAACAGGTTAAGCCCCAATATTATATAGCCACGGTTTTGGCCTTTGCCCTTGTTGTCGGCTTCAGCTTGTTAAAGGAACCCGAAGCAGGAGCCGGGGCGGTTGAAATGTCAGCTTTAAGCTTTATAAAAATTCTTATGTGCGGCTTAATCGCCAGTGCGGCAATGGTTATACCCGGAATAAGCGGCTCTTTCGTTATGGTTCTTTTGGGAATATACACAACCGTAATAACGGCAATAAGCGGCCTTATAGACGAGGTTGGTGCCTTTGCTTCAAACATAAGCAGTTTAGGCTTCCTCTCCGCCGCCGCAGGGCTTCTTACAAGTCAGCCTTTCTTTATTATAGCCGCCGTAGGCATAGGCGTTATTTTGGGAATCGTTCTTATATCGAAAATAATAGAAATACTTTTAAATAAAGTATATTCATATACATACTTTGCTGTTTTGGGGCTTATTTTCGGCTCTGTTTTTTCCCTTTTTACAGACCCCTTAACCTACCAAAGCTACCCCGATGGAATGGGTATTATGCCCATAGTCTGCGGAGTGGTAACACTTGCCGCCGGAGTCATAATTTCTCTTCTTCTGGGAAATGAAAAATAACAGAAAAATTACAGTTTTAAAAGCAATAAGTCAGAAATTTTTAAGGCAGCATAAAAAGCCTTAGAACAGTTTTTGTGTCCTGCGGCATATTCAGTGCGTTCGGCGAACATATATTTTAATGGGTGAAACTCCCTAATCCGCCTTTCAGTTTGATTTTGGCGGAATAAGTTGGAATAAATCCTTTATTTTCAGCACAAGAGCGCATTAATTATCGCTTCCTTAGGGAACCGCTGATTAATTAGCTCTTCGCAGTTTCAGCGCCGATTTTTCCGATTGTTTCGTCACGCATTTTCGATATAGGCTCCGGCTATGCTCTCAAATGCCTTCCTCGCACTCGAAAAAATCTGCGGCAAATCTGCTTCGGCGAACTAATCATCGTTTCCTTAGCATTTCTTTAATATATTTTTAATAAAGCTCCCTTTGACTTTTGGAATAAACAGGTATAAAATATAAGTAGAGTTAATAAACCTTAAAGAAGAATATTCTTTAAGGCAAAGAGGTTTATACAGGAGTTTATATAATTTTAAAAGGAGGTATTTATATGAAGAAGCAAATAGTTTCGGCTCTTTTGATTACAGCCTTTACTCTCGGTTCGGGAGTTTCTGTTTTCGGTTCCGATATGACTATCCGGAACATAAACAAGGCCATTTCCTCCGCAGAGGACGCAGACGGTCAGGTTGATATTGAGAGTGCCGACGAAAACAAGGTTATTTTTAACATTGACAACACAAGATATGTTTATCTTTTTGACGGAACAGAGGAGGCTGTACTCGAAGTTCACATAATCGATTCCGACTATGATTTTGACGAGGACGACTATGAGGTTTATTTTATAGACGATGACTATGAGTATGAGGACTATGAGTATGACGGGGACATCGACTATGACCTTCTTATTACTCCCTTTAGAGCCATTGAAGTGGTCGAGAACGAAATAAACCTTGACGGGAAAAAGATTGTAGCCGAATCGGCAGGTCTTGTCTGGACGGAGGAGGGAGATCAACTTATTTACGATGTTCACATTCTGACAGACGATGACAATGAATATGAATATGAGGTTAAGGCCTATACGGGGACGATTTATCAGCGTGAAAGCTACAGCACAAACACCGCCGAGGCAAGAGCCAAGAGAAAGGCGGCAAGGAGATATTATTACTCCACCAACAGCACATACCGCAAAAAGTATAAATATGAAAAGCCTTTAATTATTCCCGAAGAGTCTCCCGAACAGGAACCTCCCAAGGACGAACCTAAGGACGAACCGATTCAGCGGCCGATTCCCGAGGACACCGACAAACCCTCAGACCCCGGCTATAAGCCCGATCAGCCGTCCTTAGAAGAGGTTTCTGCGGAAATCACAACGGCTGAGCTGCCTGAGGAACCTCCCACAGGGGAAATTACCACGTCAGAGCCCCAATTCTTTGAACCGCCCACAGAAACCTTAACGGAAGCAGCTGCAGAGGCAGTCACAGAAGCTGCAACCGAGGCAGCAACGGAAGCCGCAACAGTTGAAAGACCCACGGAGACTGTAACCTCAGAACCCGTAACTGAAGCAACAACGCAGCGTCCGACACAGGCGGCAACAGAAAAGCCTGCGGAAAAGACAACTCAGAAAGCCGCAGAAAAAGCGGCTCAGAAAACAACCGAAAAATCAACAGCTCAGAAAAGAGTAATTGAAGCCCCCACGGAGACAACAACACAGCTTCAAAGGAGCGGTCAGCAGCCCTTTAACTCCGGTACGAACGGTGCAAACGGTCTGCGTCCCGGAAGATAAACAATAATAAATTATAAACTATAAATTATACAACCTTTAAGGAGCCGCTGCGAAACAGATAATTGTAACTGTTTTGCGGCAGCCCCTTTTTTCACATTAAAAAACAGAAGCTCTGACACATATTCGGTTACAGCTTCTGTTTTGTTTAAGTAAAAAATGCCGATAGTGGGACTCGAACCCACACACCCGTGAAGATAACAGATTTTGAGTCTGTCGCGTCTGCCAATTCCGCCATATCGGCATAATCATCCCTTGTCTTGACACATAACCTATTTTATCAAAATTTTGTTTATCTGTCAATATAAATTTTTAAGTTGTATAATTATTTTAAAACCTATGGAAATTTTCAGGCTTATGGTTTATAATAAAGCTTAAGAAGAAAAAAGAAAGGCGGATTATATGAAATATAAGGATTTAAAGGCTTTGTTTGAAGATGTAAAAAAAGGAAGCTTAAGCCCCGACGAGGCGGTTTTGAGGGCTGAGACTTTGCCTTTTGAGGATTTGGGCTTTGCCAAGCCCGACTATCACAGGGAACTCAGAAAAGGCTCCGGCGAGGTTATTTACGGCGAGGGCAAAACTGCGGAGCAGATTATAAAAATATCCTCCGCACTTATTGAAAAGGGTCAGAAAAATGTACTTATAACAAGACTTTCAGCCGAAAAAGCGGAGGAGGTTAAAAAGGAGATTGACATAAGCTATTACGCCGACTGCCGTTTGGGAATTTACGGCGGGCTTCCCGAAAGGGACGGAAAGGGCTATGTGGTTGTGGCAACGGGAGGAACAAGCGATTTGCCTGTTGCGGAGGAGGCGGCTCTTACGGCTGAATTTTTAGGCAGCAGGGTCATGAGGCTTTATGATGTTGGCGTAGCCGGTATTCACAGGCTCCTTGCCTACAGAGAGCAGCTTATGGGGGCAAGGGCGGTTGTGGCCGTTGCAGGTATGGAGGGGGCTTTGGCAAGCGTCATAGGGGGCTTAGTCGGCTGCCCGGTTATAGCCGTTCCCACAAGCGTAGGCTACGGAGCCTCTTTCGGAGGGCTGTCGGCTCTTTTGGCAATGCTTAATTCCTGCTCAAGCGGCGTCAGCGTTGTAAACATAGACAACGGCTTCGGAGCAGGCTATCTTGCAAATATGATAAACCGCATAGAATAACAGCTAAAAATACAGAGGAGGACAACTATGAGAGAATTATATATAGAGTGCAATATGGGAATAGCCGGAGATATGCTTATGTCGGCTCTTTCCGAGCTGATTTCCGACCCTGAGGACTTTGTAAAAAGGCTTAACGGAGCAGGGATTCCCAAGGTAAAGGCAATAAGGGAGGAAGCCGTAAAATGCGGAATAAGGGGAACCCATATAAGAGTGCTTATAGGCGGAGAAGAGGAAGAAGAGGCTCTGCACTCTCATCACGAACACCATCACGATGAACATAACCATTACAGCAAACACAGTCACGATGAACACTATCATCACCATCACAGCAGCTTAAGTCATATTTACGGCCTTATAGACTCTTTAAACGTAAGCAGACAGGTTAAGGAAAATGCAAAAACCGTATATAAAATCATAGCCGAGGGCGAGGGGTATGTCCACGGCAGGGAAATTACAGATATTCATTTCCACGAGGTGGGAACGGCTGACGCTGTGGCGGATATTGTGGGCTGCTGTATGCTTATGGAAGAGATAGGGGCGGAAAAAATAACGGCTTCCGCCGTAAGGACAGGCTTCGGGCAGGTAAGCTGCGCCCATGGCATTCTTCCCGTTCCGGCTCCGGCCACGGCTTATATTTTAAGGGGAATACCCCAATATTCGGGAGATATAGAGGGAGAAATGTGCACTCCCACGGGGGCGGCTCTTTTGAAGCATTTTTCCGAGGGCTTCGGGGAAAGACCCTTAATGAGGGTTGAAAAGACTGGTTACGGTATGGGAAACAGGGACTTCCCTGCGGCTAACTGCGTCAGGGCTTTTTTGGGTGAAAGTCAAGCGGAAAAATCCGCCTATAAAACAGACAGCGTTTGGGAGCTTGTATGTAATTTAGACGATATGACAGGAGAGGATTTGGCCTTTGCCTGCGAAAGGATTTTTGAAGCCGGAGCCCTTGACGTCTGCACCATACCCTGCGGTATGAAAAAATCCCGTCAGGGGATAATTCTTTTGTGTATCTGCAAGGAGGAGCAAAAAGAAGCCGCCGCCGCCGCAATATTTAAACACACCTCAACCATAGGCTTAAGAGTAAAGCCCTGTGAAAGATATATTCTTGACAGGAGAGAGGAAATTATAAAAACCGAAAGGGAAGAAGCAAGGGTAAAAATATCCGAGGGGAAAAACATAAAAAAAATAAAGGCTGAATTTGATGATTTGGAGAAAACAGCCTTGGAAAACGGTCTTTCTCTTTCGGAGGCAAGAAAAATTTACGGGCTTTAAAAAACTCAAATATTACGGGATTAAAAATTAAAAAGAGAAAAAGAGAATCGGCTTTTCGGGCCGGTTCTTTTTTTCAGATACAGCCTGCCGTTTAACAGCGGATAAACTTATATAATCATAATATTTTTATGTTTTCATATAATTTTATAAAGTATAAAAAAGATAAGGCGGTTATAATATGACTTACATTATAAAAACAGACCGAGCCCTTATATGCTATTATTATTTGGGCGGCAGGCTTTTAAAACGCATAAGAAGTGAAAAGGGGCTGTCGGAGGAATATCAGCTTATGACGGGGATAAGACCCTCTTTTTCTCTGAATCTGACGGAAAAGGGTCAAAGCTGTATCTTTTGCCGTGACCTTAAGGGTAACGTTATACTTATAAGAGAGGATTCCGAGGGCATAACCCGTCGGGTTATACTTGAAAACAGGGGAAACGACTTTAAGGGCAGTATACTTTTCGACGCCGTTATAAGGGAAAATGAAATAGACCTGCTTTTTAACACACCTTCAAAAAACGGCTCCCACAGCCTTTGCATACAGAAGCTTTCGGCAAAAACCCGTCCGCCTCACCGCATAGACACAGCTTACCCCTTAAATAACACCGTTTTCAGAGCGTTTTCCGTAAGCCCCCGTCACAGGCTTCTCTTTTATTTAAAAAGACAGGGCGAAAACAGAATAGGTTACCGTGAAATTTCAGACGATTCAGAGGGGCTTTACAATACCGTTTTTGCCTCAAGTCTGCCCTTTGGCGACTACAGCCTTGCTATAAGTGATAAAGGGCTTTACTTTGCGGTGGTAACAAACACGTTTTTTACCTCCCGCCTTTATTTCAGGTCAAGAGAATCGGGAGGCTTTTCACAGCCCAAAACGGCGGCGGAAATAAACGGCATTACAAGTCCCCTTGTTTTTATATCGGACGGCAGACCGGCAATATTTTTTAAAGCCGCAAACAAGCCCTATATTATTTACAATATGTCGGCTCCCGAACCATTTAAGGGCAAAATCTGTTCAGAACTTTCACGGGGAAGTTTTATAGACAAAACAAGCCGTGGTCTTATAAAGGCAAGCGAGGTTTTGGTGGATCAAAACAAGCCTTGGGACATACAGCTTTACCCCGAAATAGACGAAGGCTTTTACAGTTTCTCCCCGAAAAGCCCCGAGGCGGAAAATAAAAGAAAAGATTACAGCTTTAAGGATAGGTTTTCCGAAAAAGGAAGTGCTGTCTTGTGAGAGGATTTTTCAAGAAACATAAATTCAGAATACTGACCTGCGGATATTTGATGCTCCTGTTTGCAGGGGTAGGCTTTTCCTTGAGAAACACGGGCGAAGATGTTTTTTCTCTTGAAAGGAAGATAATTTTAATAGACCCGGGTCACGGGGGAACCGACCCGGGGAAGGTTGTTTCCGAGGGAGATAAGGAAAAGGATATAAACCTTAGTATTTCTCTTTACCTTGCTGAATATTTGGAACAGGGCGGTGCCGGGGTATATATGACAAGAACGGAGGACGAAGCCCTTTCAGACAGCAAAAGAACTGATTTACGGCAAAGGAGACAGCTTGCGGAGCGCAGCGAGGTAGACGCCTATGTAAGCATACACCAAAATTTTTATCCTCAGGAGGAGGTAAAAGGGGCACAGGTTTTTTACCCCAAAAGCTGCGACGAGGGAAAGACTCTGGCGGAGTGCATACAGAGCAGGCTCATAGAAATTGAAAGGGTTGTAAAGGAAAACAGCACCTACTATATGCTTAAAAACGCAGAGAAGCCCTCGGTTATAGTGGAGTGCGGCTTTTTATCAAACCCCGAGGAAAACAGGCTTTTAAACTCCGAGGAATATCAAAAGAAAATAGCCTGGGCGGTTTATATAGGAATAGCCGATTATTTTGCGGAAAATGAAAAAGTGTAAAAAATAAGGACTGCCGCCGTGCTTGACAATCGGCGGAAGTCCTTTTAGTTTTTGTTTTCTAATTATTTTGCTTCACAGATGCCTAAGTTTCCGAGACCGTTTCCGCAGCAGCAGAACAGAAGTATAATTATCCAAATCCAACTGCAATTACCGCCAAAATTCATAGAGAAAACCTCCTAAATTAAATTTACAATCTAATATATGAGGGGGCTTTTAAAATAATACCTGTTTTATGGCTATTTTGAAAAATTTTGAAGCTTTGGGCTGAATTTTGGTACAAGCGGCTATAAGCTTTTCGGGACTTTGGGAAGCCACGCTCCGGTAAGCCTTGCGGCGGCGTCCTTTATTTCCGACGGGGTTAAGCCTCCGAAGCCTGCCAAAAACAGGTTCCCGGGCAGGCTTTTGCTCTTTATGTAGCTTACACACACAGGCAGTATTTTAACTCCGTTTTTATAAGCGGCCTCTTTAAGCTCCGTTTTGTTCATACCGTTGTTTACTGAAATTATAAAATATATGCCGCTTTGGCTGTTAAAAATTTCCGTATAACCGGAAAGGGGAGAGCCTTTAAGCTCATTTTTAAGCAAATTTCTCTTTTGTGTATAAAAGTCTTTGACAAAACGGCAGTGATCCGCATATTTTCCGCTTTTAATATATTTTGCTATTGTCTGCTGTTCAAACCGTGAAGCAAGGTTTACGTAATAAGGCAGAGCCTTGTTAAAGGCCTCTTTTAAGGTCTTAGGCAGTACGATATAAGAGGTTTTAAGGGAGGGGGCTATGCTTTTGGCAAAGGTGCCCATAAAAATAATTCTGTCTTTTTTGTCCATACGAAAAAGGGTTTCCTCAGAGCCTTTGAGGGAAATATCCAAGTCAAAATCCGCTTCTATAATATAGCGGTTTTCCCTTTCATAGGCCCAGTCTAAAAGGGCTTTCCTTTCTTCCTCCGTCATTCTGTGGTTCGTGGGGTATTGACCGTCGGGAGACACATACATTATATCAATATCGCTTTGTTTCAGCTTTTCGAGAGGAAATTCCGTGAGAGAATTGTCAATAAGGGTTATTTTTGCCCCGGAATTTTTTACGGGTATGTAGCTTCTTGCAAAACAGGCGTTTTCAAAGCCGAAAACAGTCCCCGAGGGAAAAATGTGGACAAGCTGTTCTGTTAAATATTCCGTTCCGCCGCCTATAATAACCCTGTCGGGGCTTGTTCCGAAGCCGTGGAGATTGTTAAGGCTTGAGGAGACTGCCTGGCGAAGCTCCTTTTCGCCGAATTTGTGGCCTAAGCCGTAAAGCTTAGGCATATCGTAAACAGTATCTCTGTAGAGCTTTGTTATTTCCTTTTCGGGGTAGGTAAGAGGGTCTGTCGCGTGATGGCTCATTACCAAAACAATGCCCTCGTCGTGATAATAATCGGGCTCTGCTATGTTTTTGTTAAGGGGGCTTTCGGAACGTGCGTAATATCCGCTTTTAGCCTTTGAAAGAGCATAGCCTTCCTCCTCAAGAAGCCTGTAGGCCTGTTCCGCCGTGCTTTTGCTTACGGAAAGCTCCGACATAAGCCGCCGCCTTGAGGGCAGCTTTTCTCCGTCGGAAATGTCTCCGCTTATTATATTTTGTTTAAGAGCTTCAAAAAGCTGAAAATAAAGGGGCGTTCCCCTGCTTTTATAAAGCTTTATACCCGTTGTTTTCATATTCTCTCTCCCGTAAACTTGCCGACGTCTTAAAAAGCAGCCGTCCGATTTGTAAATATTTTATAAGCTTTATTATACATTAAAATATAAAAAATACAACAGCTTTTACGAAAATACAGCTTTGCCGCCGCAAAACAGGCCGAATCTTAAAAAATTAATTGAAATACACAATCGCACTTGCAGATTTTGGTTTGCTGTGTTATTCTATTAAGTAAGAAATAAACTTAAGGAGAACAAAATGGAAAAAATACTTTTGGTAAAATATGGCGAAATTGCCATCAGGGGCAAGAACCGCTGGATAATCGAAAACAAGCTTATTGCCATAATTGAGAGAAATCTTTCCAAACTGGGAAGATACAGCGTTATAAAGGAGCAGGGGCGGTTTTTGGTTCGCTCTCTCGATGAAGAGATGGACTATGAAAAGGTTGTGCCTGCTGTTGTGAATATTTTCGGGGTTTTGGGGGTCTGCCCCGGGGTTATGGTTAAGGACCAGTCCCTTGAAAGCCTACAGCAGACGGCTCTTGCCTATATTTTGGAGCATTACCCCAAAGAAGGGGGCTACAGCTTTAAGGTGACGGCGAGACGCTCCAACAAGGACTATCCCCTTAATTCACAGGAAATTTCCTCGGAAGTGGGGGGTTATATATTTGAGTCTATGGGTACGGTTACAGTTGACGCACACAACCCGGAGGTTTCCCTTCGTGTGGAGCTCAGAAACAAGGCCTATATCTATTCAAAGATCATAAACGGCTACGGAGGCCTGCCTGTGGGAGAAAGCGGAAAGGCTACCGTTCTTATGTCCGGGGGAATCGACAGCCCCGTGGCCGCCTGGCTTACGGCCAAAAGAGGAGCGGCCATAGAGGCGGTTTACTTCCACTCTCCCCCCTACACCTCGGAAAGGGCAAAGGAAAAGGTTGCGGATTTGTGCAAATGCGTTTCAAAATACTGCGGAAGAATGAAACTCTATGTTGTACCCTTTACGGAAACACAACTTTTGATTTACGACAACGTTCCGCAGGAGAGAATGACAATATTTTTAAAGAGGGCTATGCTTAAGGCAGCGTCAAAAATTGCGGATAAAAACGGCTCCGATGCCCTTGTCTGCGGCGATTCAATAGGTCAGGTGGCAAGTCAAACCATGCAGGCCATAAACGCCATAAACACCGCCGCCCCGGACTACCCCGTTCTTCGCCCCTTATGCACCTATGACAAGCAGGAGATTATCGACCTTGCAAGGAAAATAGGCACCTTTGAAATCTCTATCCGCCCCTATGAGGACTGCTGTACTATTTTCGTGGCCAAACACCCTGAAATAAGGCCGAAACGCCATATAATAGAGAAAAAGGAAAAAACAATTCCCAATTTGGAGGAAACAATCGCAAAGGCCGTAGACGAGGCCGAGGTTATAGATATTTAAGTATTTAAGGTGATTTTATGGAACTGAAATTTGTTTTGGGTAAAAGCGGAAAGGCGAGAACGGAATATTGTATTGAGGAAATGCTTAAGGTGCCTGAGGATAAGAGGATTATTTATATTGTGCCGGAGCAGTTTACCCTTGAGTCGGAGAAGGCTTTGACCCTTAGGCGGAAGTCTCTTTTAAATATTGACGTGGTAAGTTTTCGGCGGCTTTATTTTCATATTACGGCTAAGGTCGGGAAACCGAAGAGGGAATTTTTGGACGACGAGGGAAAGAATATGATTTTAAGGCGGCTTTTGGAGGAGCTTAAGCCTGAATTTTTCAGCCGCTCACAGGGGAAGTCCGGCTTTTTGGACAGCCTTGAGGGCATAATAGGCGAGTTTTACCGTTTCCGCCTGACCCCCGAAGCCTTAAAGGAAAACATAGGGAAAATAGAGGAGACTTCGGAAAATACCGATTTTATAAGGAAGCTTTCGGAACTTGCGGAAATTTACGCCGCTTATGACGGTTTTATAGGTGAAAAATATATTTCCTCCGACGGAATTTTAGACTTTGTAGCTGAGAAAATAAAGGAAACGGATATTTTTGAGGATTGTCTTGTCTATATAGACGGCTTCAACAGCTTTACCGCTCAGGAATATGCCGTTATTTCGGAGATTCTTGCCTACAGCAACAGGGTAACTCTTACTCTCTGTCTTGAAAAGCCCGTTGAAATATTTACGGAGGACGCTTTAACCGACCCCTTTTATGAAACAAAGACGGCCTATGTAAGGCTTTGCAGACTTTTTAAGGAGCTTTATCCCTCAGGGGGAAGAATTAAAAATGTTATAACGGAAAACAGCGAGAAGCCCCTGCCTGAGTTTGAATTTTTGGAAAGGAATTTCTTTGAGCTTTCCGACGCCGTTTACGGAAAAACTGAGGCAATAAGGGTATTTTCCGCCGTAAACAAAAGGGCGGAGGTTTCCGTTGTCTGTGATGAAATTTGCTCCCTTGTAAAAGAGGGGTACCGCTACAGAGACATAGGAGTTATACTCTGCGGCCCGTCCTACGGCTCTGTTTTAAAAAGCGGCCTTAAGGCAAGAGGAATCCCCGATTTTTCAGACAGCAGGACGCCCCTAAGCTCTCATCCTTTGGCAAGATTTATACTTTCCCTTATAAATATTGCCGCATATGACTTAAAAAACAGAGATGTATTTACATTTTTAAAAACGGGCTTTACTTCTGTAGCGCCTCAAAAGGCCTGCAAAATGGAAAAATATGCCCTTGAATACGGCATAGAGGGTTACAGGTGGGAAAAGGAGCTTAAAGACCCTTATTTTGAGGAAATAAGGCAAAGTCTTGTGAACATGGTTTCCCCCTTAAGGAAATTCTCTCCGCAAAAGACCTATGCTCTTTCGGAGTTTAACACAGCCCTGTTTGAGGTCTTGGATTTAAGTGGCTTTTATAAAAATTACCGCAGGACAATAGAAGAAACGGAGGACGAAACCCTTGTTTCCAGATATAAACAGTTATGGGAACAGGCCGTAGACACTTTCAACAAAGCCGAAGAATTTTTAGGTGAAAGCAGGGTAACCCTTGAGGAATACGGCGGTATAATTTCAAGCGGCTTTGCCCAAAAATCGGCGGCCACAATTCCCCTTTATCAGGACAATATTTTAATAGGAGATGTAGAGAGGAGCCGTCTGCCCGAGGTCAAGGCTTTGTTTGTTTTGGGCGCCGAAAAAGGCAGCCTGCCCTGCAGGCTTGAGGACACGGGGCTTATAAGCGACAGGGAAAGAGCTCTTATGAAAGAAAACGGTATGGAGATTGCCGCCGATACCAAGGAACAGCTATCTTTGGAATATTTAAAAATATACCAGCTTTTGACAAAGCCCTCACGGCGGCTTTATATAAGCTTTTCTCTGGGCACCAACACGGGAGAAAAGCTTGAAAGGTCTGAAATTGCGGACAAAATTATAAAAATGTTTGATGTAGAGCCTGAAGTTTATGAGGAGGAGGTTATTACCCCCAAAAACAAGACCCCCTTTGAACCTGAGGAGAACATTTCCCCCGATATAATGAGAAGCCTTTTGGGAGAGGAGCTTACACTGAGCAGCTCCAAGCTTGACAGCTATGTAAAATGTCCCTTTTCCTACTATTTAAATTACATTTTGAAACTTAAGGAGGAAAGGCCTTTTGAGATTAATGCCTTAGACAAGGGGAATATAATGCACGGCATTATGGAGAGGCTTTTCAGGGAAACGGAAAATATTGAAAATATGACAGAAGAGGAAATAAACAGGCGTATAGGGGAGATTATGCCGGAGGTTATTGCGGAAAATTTATATAATATTGTAGATGAGGACAAAAAAATACCCGAGAATCTTCCCAAGCTTAAATATTTTATAAACAAAATAGAGAAAACCGCCGACACTTCGGCTTTGGCAGCCTTAAAGCAGCTTAAAAAGGGGAAATTTGTCCCTGCGGAGTTTGAGGTTTCTTTCGGAGGCAGAGAGGAAAACAGCCTGCCCCCTGTAAATATAAGCGAGGGCATAAGCTTAGCCGGCAAAATCGACAGGGTGGACATATATGAGGAGGGGGAGAATGTATATGTCAAAATAACGGACTACAAATCCTCAGCCCAAACCCTTGACCTAACGGAGATATACAATGGACTTAAGCTCCAGCTTCTTCTCTATCTTTCCGCCTATACAGCCGAAAAGCAAAAAGCCGCCGAGGGAAAAACCTATCACCCGGCAGGCCTTATGTATTTTTCATTTTCCGACCCCATAATAAGCGAAAACGATATTTCGGGAAAAGGGAAAACAGCGGAAAGTATAAGAGTGGGCAGGTTCGCCCCGGTGGGTATCGTTTCCGACGAAACGGCGGAGGCCGTAAGCGGCGAAAAGCCCAAACCCAAACAAAAAAATCCCCGTGTTATAAAAGAAGCCGAATTTAAAGAGCTTATGGACAGGGCAAGGGAAATTTCCCGTGAAACCGGTGAAAAAATAAAAAGCGGTGCTTTCCCCGTAAAGCCATATGAATATTCGGGAAGAAGAGGCTGTGACTACTGCCCCTACAGCGGAATATGCGAAATAGACACAGACAAAAGCAGGAGTAATGTAATACAGTAAAAATCAGGGGAAAATATCAAAAAAAATACGGTAAAAAAGAAAAAAATGCTTGCATTTATTATTTCGGTATGTTATAATGTTTATTTGCAGCGGAACAGATTTCAGATTTCCGCGTTGCCTTGCTCTTTTTTAAAAAGAGCCGTAAGTCCAAAAGGAGGTGTAAGAAAAGATGAACAAATATGAACTTTGCGTAGTTTATAATCCGTCATTAGATGAAGAGGCATGTGCTAACGCTCAGGCAGGTGTTCAGGCTTTAATCGAACGTTTCGGCGGAACCGTTGAAGGTGTTGACGATTGGGGCAAGAGAAGACTTGCTTACGAAATTCAGAAGCTCAGAGAGGGCGTTTACAATTTCGTAACCTTTACGGGAGAGCCTGCAACACCCATCGAGGTTGAAAAGCGTATGAGAATTATGGATAATGTTCTTCGTTACCTTATTACTAAGGTTGAAGAATAATTAAAGGGGCGTTTTAGAATGAATAAAATTTTACTTGTAGGCCGTTTTACCCGTGACCCCGAAACAAGATATTCCCAGTCTGCGGAGCCTCTTGCAATTACAAGATTTTCAATAGCCGTAAACCGCCGTTTTAAACGGGGCGGCGAAGCTGACGCAGATTTTATAAACTGTGTGGCTTTCGGAAAATCGGGAGAATTTATACAGAGATATTTTGTTAAAGGTATGCAGATAGGCATATCGGGCAGACTCCAGATAAGAAACTGGGAGGACAGCCAGGGTCAGAGAAAGACAACAGCCGAGGTTATTGTTGAAGAGAGCGAGTTTGTCGAAAAAAAATCAGCAAACAACAGCTACAGAGAGAACAATTCCTTTGCTCCGGCTCCCCAGCCGAGGTCTAATACCTATAACAATAACAGTAATAGCGGCGGCGACGACGGCTTCTATCAGGTTGAGGACAGCGTAGACCCCGACGATTTACCGTTCTGAGCCTTGCCGGTTCCGATTTTAATGAAGGAGGATAATGCGTAATGATTAATAAAAGACGCGGCAGAAGAAAAAAGCGTGTTTGTGCATTCTGTGCAGAAAATTGTGATCATATCGATTATAAGGATACAGTCAGACTGAGAAAGTTCGTTTCCGAAAGAGGTAAAATTCTTCCCAGAAGAATTACGGGAAACTGTGCTAAGCACCAGAGAGTGCTTACGGTAGCTGTTAAAAGAGCAAGACACGTAGCGCTTTTGCCTTATGTTGCCGAATAATAAGATTTACGGGAGGACGTGCAGTGTGCGTCCTCTTTTCAGCTTAATCGGCTTAAAGGGAGGAATTATAACGTGAAAGTAAGAAATTTTGTACAATAAATAAAAAGTTGCATAACAAAGA
>JAJQFB010000134.1 GCA_021201395.1 Clostridiales bacterium
TAATTATAATACCACATTTCAAAAGCCTTGTCAATAACTTTTTTTATGTTTTTTATAATTTTTTTGAAATAAATTTTTAATTTTTTATCGCAAATTAAAAAGTGAAAAATATTTTAAAAGGGACTTTAAATAAAAGATGTTTAGTGTTATAATATTTTTAGAGTACTATATAAAATCGAAAGGAAAACGAAAATGCCTATACTTAAGAAAAATACATTTTTATATAATTTGGTTTATACGGTTATGCTTGTTGCCGGAGCGGTTATTGCCGCTGCAGCACTGGAGTTTATACTTGTGCCTGTTACTATTTTGGACGGCGGCGTCACGGGCGTAGCGATTATTATACATCAGCTTTTTAACCTGCCTTTGGGCGTCCTTGTGTTTATACTTAATATACCCTTTCTTTTTATAGGCTTCCGCCAAATGGGCATAAGGTTTCTTTTGAAAGCCGCCATAGCAATGGTTATTTTCTCTGTTTTTCTTGAAATCTTCGGTAAGCTTGAACACCAAGTAACAGAGGACCTTACTCTTGCGGCTGTTTACGGCGGTATTCTTTTGGGCATAGGCGTGGGAATGGTTTTAAGAGCCGGAGGCTGTCTTGACGGAACCGAGTCTATGGCTCTGCTTATAAGTAAGCGCTCATCCCTTTCCGTAGGCCAGTTTGTGCTTATATGCAATGTTGTAATATTTTCCGCCGCAGGCTTTGTTTTCTCTATGGACAGGGCAATGTACAGCCTTATAACCTACTTCATAACCTCAAAGGTGGTGGATTTTGTGGAATCCGGCTTCGAACAGGGAAAGGCGGTTATGATTATAACCAACGAAGGCAAGCGTATAGCCAACTCTATCTATGACAAACTGGGCAGAACCGTTACAATAATTGAGGGCGAAGGTCTTATAAGCGGAAAGAAGGTTGTGCTTTACTGTGTGGTAACGAGAATAGAGCTTCACGAGCTTAAAAGGCTTATACGGGACGATGACGCCAGTGCGTTTATGACTATTTCGGACGTTTCGGAGATAGTCGGAAAGCACATCAAAAAAAGAAGAGCAAAACGTCTGCCTGATTTTTCCGAAGAAGAAAACATTATTTCCGAGGAAAGCACAGGGGAAGATATTCGGGAAAGCTCCGGTGAAAGCCGAGAAGCAGCAAAATAAGACTATTGACAAATCAGGGAAACTTTATTATAATATAAGCTGTCGGTTGGAAAACCAACGGTTAATATAGGTCTCAGTAGCTCAGCGGATAGAGCGACCGCCTCCTAAGCGGTAGGCCGGAGGTTCGATTCCTCTCTGGGGCGTAAAAAAGCCGAGTCCATTATGGATTCGGTTTTTTCGTTTTGCTTGTTTACTTTTTTATTTATTATTTCCGTTATACACCGCTGTAGCTTGTGAAGCCGCCGTCTATGGGGAGGATAACGCCGGTTACAAAAGTACTCTGGGGGCTTAAGAGATAGAGCAGACCGCCGATTAAGTTTTCAGGGTCGCCGTATTTGCCCATAGGGGTTGAATCGATTATTTTTTTGCTTCTGGGGGTGGGGGTTCCGTCGGGGTTAAAGTGAAGGGCGTGGTTTTGTGTGGTTTGGAAGAAGCCGGGGGCTATGGCGTTTACTCTTATGCCGCTTTTGGCAAAATAGGTAGCCGCCCACTGTGTGAAGTTGGAAACGGCTGCCTTTGCGGCGGAATAGCTGGGGATTCTCGTCAGTGGCGAAAAGGCGCCCATACTGGATATATTTATAATGTTTGCGTTTTCGCTGTTTACAAGAGCGGAGCCGAAAATCTGTGTGGGGAGCATTGTTCCCATAAGGTTTAAGTCAAGCTCCTTTTTTATATTCTCCATATCCGTTGTGAAGAAAGTAAGAGTGCCCTCCTCGGTTTCGTTAAATTGATCCTGAGGGATTTCGGCCGCCTTTACGGCTCCTCCGGCACAGTTTACGAGTATGTCTATCCTGCCCCACTTGTCCAAAATCTGTTTTTTTGCAGCTTCTAAGCTGTCCTTGTCAAGTACATTTGCCGCTACGGCTATGGCCTCGCCGCCCTCTGCTTCTATGTCGTCAACAACGGGCTTTCCGTTTTTCGCACGCCTGCCTAAAACAGCTACCTTAGCACCGCACTTTCCCAAGGCTCTTGAAAACATACCTCCTATTACGCCGCTTCCGCCTGTAACAACGGCCACCTGAGAGCTTAAGTCTATTGTGAAGGGTAAATTCATAGTTGTCCTCCTGTAGGTATAGTGATTATAAATGCCGTTAATTATTTAAAACTAACGGCATTTGAATTTTTAATTATTAATTATTAATTATTAATAATGTTTTTTACGTGCTTATTATGCTAAGATTTTGTCGACGATAGCTAAGATACCGTCGGAAGCTGCTTTTGCCTTTGCTGCCGCTGCGTCCATTGTGTCTCCGCTTGCGCCGAAGTAAACCTTAATCTTAGGCTCTGTTCCCGAAGGTCTTACACAGAACCATGTTCCGTCCTCAAGAATGTAGTAAAGAACATTTGACTTAGGCAGACCCGTAGGTGTTACCGCACCTGTAGCGATGTCCTTGACTGTGTCTGCACTGTAGTCTCTTGCCTCAATAACCTTAACTCCGCCTACCTCTGCGGGAGCGTCTGCTCTCAGGTCTGCCATAACCTTTTTAATCTGAGCCGCACCTTCAACACCGCCTAAGTTAATTGAAGTAACGGTTTCTTTGTAATAGCCGTATTTAGCATAGAGATCCTGTAAAGCGTCATATAATGTCTTGCCCTGCTTCTTATAGTAGGAAGCTATTTCGGCAATCATAAGGTTGGCGTCAACAGCGTCCTTGTCTCTTGCGTATGCTCCCGTTAAGCAGCCGTAGGATTCTTCAAAACCGAACTGGTAGGAATAGCTTCCGTCAGCCTCAAATTCCTTAATCTTTTCGCCTATGTACTTAAAGCCCGTAAGAACGTCGAAGTAAGCAACACCGTAATTCTTACAGATAGCCTTTGTAAGGTCTGAAGAAACGATTGTGGAAACAACCGCTGCATTTTCGGGAAGTATTCCCTTTGCGGCTTTCTGTGAAAGTATATATTCGCAGATAAGAGTACCCATCATATTGCCTGTGAAAACAACATATTCGCCATCGGAATTTTTAACAACAGCCCCTACTCTGTCGGCGTCAGGGTCTGTAGCACACATATAGTCTGCGCCTACTTTTTCGGAAAGCTCCATAGCTAATTTGAAAGCGTTTACGTCCTCGGGGTTGGGGAGAGCTACCGTGGGGAAGTTTCCGTCGGGAAGCTCCTGTTCGGGAACTACAATAACATTTTCAAAGCCTGCTTTTTTGAGGATACGTCTTACGGGAAGATTGCCTGAACCGTGGAGAGGCGTATAAACAACCTTTAATACCTTGCCCATTTCCTTAACAACTTCGGGGTTTACAAGCTGAGCAAGTACATTTTCGTCATAAGCATCGTCAACGTCCTTGCCTACCATAACAAGGAGACCTTTCTCAAGAGCTTCTTCCTTTGAAATTTTCTTGATTGAAGCGAAATCGGAAATAGCCTGAACCTCATTCATAATAGCTTCGTCTCTGGGGTAGGGAACCTGTGCTCCGTCCTCCCAGTATACCTTATAGCCGTTATACTGCGGTGGGTTATGGCTTGCGGTTACAACAACGCCGCCTGTACAGCCCAGATGACGAACTGCAAAGGAAAGAACGGGAACGGGACGGAGAGACTCGAAGAGATAAGCCTTTATGCCGTTGCCTGCAAGAACGAGAGCCGTTGTTTCCGCAAACTCGGGGCTCATATTACGGCTGTCATAGGCGATAGCTACGCCCATAGCCGCTCTTTCAGGCTCCTGACTTAAGATATAGTTTGCGAAGCCCTGTGTAGCCTTGCTTACGATATAAACGTTCATACGGTTTGTACCTGCGCCTATAACGCCTCTTAAGCCGGCTGTACCGAATTCAAGCTCCTTGTAAAATCTGTCCTCGATTTCCTTTTCGTCGTTCTTAATTGCTTCAAGCTCCGCCTTTGTGTCTGCGTCAAAAACCGGGTCTGTAAGCCACTGGTTGTATGTGTCCTTATATGACATAGTTTCATTCCTCCTGAATTTAAATTTTTTGGGGAAACAATAAGCCCTATTATCTCCCTCTGTAAGTTACACCTTATATATATTATATAATTTTTTTCAGAATAAAACAAGTCATATTTTACAATTTTGCAAAAAAATTTCGTAAGCTCCCATTAATTTTTGTTATATTATTCCTCTTTATCCGCTTTTAATCTTAAAATTATTGTCAAAATCAATAAAATGATAATTTTCGGGCAAAAAAATGAAAACATAATTATTAAGGATGGGCGGTGTATCCATCATCTCAGGTACTCCCGAAAGAAAGAGGTGAGGGAGTGTGTCGGGAACCATTTCCGACCTCAAAGTAATTATGTTCTCATATATAAAACCTCTTAAGGTTTGTCACATTTATATTATACCATCAGCTTGCCATTTTGTCAACAAAAAATCTTTTAATTCTTCCGCTGAAAAGACGGCGTTCTATTTTGCTGTCCTGAACAGCGTACATGGTTGAAACATAGAGGTGGTTGTTGTTTTTGTCAAGCTTTATGCCTACAAGAACATTGCCCTTATATTTCTTTATAAGCTCTAAGGATTCTCCGCCCTTTTCGTTGGGGTTTACGCCTATGTAGTCGGGGTTTTCAACAATTTCCGGAATTTTATCTATGTATTTAAGACATCTGTCGTGATTTCTTTTCTTCATATGGGCATAAAGTCCCTTAGGCCTGTATATATCCAATTCTTCAATATCCAGTCCTAAAATATCGTTAAAATCCAAATTATACTTTCCTACCTTAATACCTTTATCGCTCATAAATCCCCCAAAAATATATATCAGGAAACCAAGATTTTTCTTTTTTCAAAATAATATATACTGTTTCACGTCGGCTTCCCTTTATAATCTGTTTCAAATTTTCTTTTAAAAAAAAAGCTCTCTCGGCTTTTCCCGTCTTTCCCCAAAGCTTACACCTATACCGCCGCCAAAACAGCAATTATACCGAAATTGTTCTTTGCCGACAGAATATGTATATACAAGATTGCATTAGTTTATATGATTCCTGTAATTTTGTTTTTAATTAATAGTATTTCAGGATTTATAAGCATAATTTTTTTACAGCTTCTGCATTATAAACCGTTGTAAATATCACAGAATCCTTAAACTTTTGCCTAAAATCATAATTGCCGCCATTAAACTGTTTAATCTCATCGTTTATCTCATTCAGAAAAACAGCATTATATAAAAAATTTCCGGTTGAATCTTTGAGATAATACATGGTATGAGTATATGTTCCTATTTCAAGCTTTGCCATTTGTTCTCGTAAAATTTTGACTGCGATAATTTGTTTGGGATTTATTTCCCTATATATTAAACCTTTATAATATAACTTATCGTTAATTATATGCAGCCCCCAATTATTAATATATTTAAATAGGCAGCAGCGTAATTGCATATACAGTCATTGCAGAAAATATATCTATCCGCCAATAAAAAACGGCTAATAAAATTATTGCAAAAATATAATACATGCAGAAGCAACATAAACAATACTGTTTGTATGTGTGTGCTTAACAAAGTATTTATTATTCATTATTTTCACTCCCCGTTTCAAGCTGTTTTAATGATAACATACAGTCTGATAATTGTCAAGAAACTGCTTTTTCGCTTTGAAAAATCCCTGCCGTTCTGCGTTTAATTACATTTAATTCCGAATAAGGCCTTAAAAACCCCTGCTTTTTATGATATTATATCTTTAAGCAAGAGGGAATGACGGGCGGTTCTCCTCACCTTTCCGCCAGCGATAAAATTCTGCGGCGCCGCTTCGGCGTACAAAGCGCATTTTACGCAAGACGGGAGGTGATGCTATGATAGTTTTAGTATACGATATATATGTAATCAGTGTGCTGATTGCAGTCATTATTCGATACATATCAAAAAGATAACCGCTCCAGAGTACCAATCCGCGCGGTTATCTTTTGATAACTAATTAAGGTGAGGTGCAGCCGCTTTCGGCTGTTTCCTCTTGTTATTTTTATAATAACACACTGCTTAATAATTGTCAAGCGGCTGAAAAAGATTTTTCAGCCTTGAAAATTTTTTTCAGCTTTGAAAATAGTTTTTTTAACGTTTTATATTTGCAATTAAAAAAAGATAACCTTTCCCGAAGCTTGATTCGAGCGGTTATCTTTTTTTAGTTCAATATTTGAGAAATATTTAACACATATCGTCAAAAGTTATAATGTCATCGCAGGCTGCTCCTGCCGGTATCATAGGAAGAACCATTTCGTCTCTGTCGATTATGCAGTTTATAAGGCAGGTCTTGCCTGAGTCTATGGCGGCTCTTAAAGCAGGCTCAAATTCCTCAGGCTTATTTACCTCAAAGGAAAGCGCGCCGTAGGCCTCCGCCAGCTTGCCGAAGTCCGTGCCCTTGTCGAGGGTGGTGTGGGAATAGTGGCGGTTATAGAGAAGTGTCTGCCACTGTCTTACCATACCCAAAACCTCATTGTTTATAAGAATTTCTATAACAGGCAGATCCCCGAAAACAGAGGTTGCAAGCTCGTTATTGTTCATATAGAAGCAGCCGTCTCCGGCTATGTTTATAACCGTCTTGTCGGGGTTTCCGGCTTTGGCCCCTATAGCGGCGCCCAGGCCGTAGCCCATTGTTCCCAGACCCCCTGAGGTCAAAAGGTGACGGGGCTTGTTTACCTTAAGGAACAGACAGGCCCACATTTGGTGCTGGCCTACCTCCGTAGCGATTATGGCCTCTCCCTTAGTAATTTCGTTTATTTTTTCGATTATAAACTGAGGGCGGAGGTTTTCGTCATGTGCATATTTAAGAGGATTTTCTTTGTGATAGTGAACGATTTCCTCTTTCCATGGTGTAAATTTAACACTGCCCGTCTTAAGCTTAAGCTGCTTAAAGATTTCCTTTAAATCCCCTATAACGGAGGCATCGGCCTTTATGTTTTTATTGATTTCCGCCGGGTCTATGTCCAAATGTACTATTTTGGCGTTGGGCGCGAATTTCTTAACGCTTGTGGCTACTCTGTCGGAGAACCTTGCCCCTGCGGAAATAAGCAGGTCGCACTCGTTAGCCGCTACGTTTGCCCCTACCGTTCCGTGCATACCTATCATACCCAAATAGGAGGGGTGGTCTGAGGGGATAACTCCCAAGCCCATAGACGTAGAACAAACAGGCATATCGGTTTTTTCGATAAAGCTTAAAATTTCGTTCCTTGCCTCTGAGGCTACGGCTCCGCCCCCTACATAGAGCAGGGGCTTTTCGGAGCTGTTTATAAGCTCCGCCGTCTTTGATATATCCTTTTCCGTTATAGAATCTGTGTGAGGAAGAACAGGCTCGGGGGATTTATAGGTGTACTCCGCCTTGTTTGCGGTTACGTCCTTTGTTATGTCAACCAAAACGGCGCCCTTTCTGCCTCCTGCGGCAATCCTGAAAGCGCTTCTTATTGTGTCCGCAAGCTTCGTAACGTCTTTAACAATATAGTTATGCTTAGTTATGGGCATTGTCACACCGGCAATATCCACCTCCTGAAAGCTGTCCTTTCCCAAAAGGGGCAGGCCTACGTTGCAGGTTATGGCTACAAGGGGAATAGAGTCCATCTGAGCCGTAGCTATGCCCGTTACAAGGTTTGTGGCTCCGGGGCCGGAGGTGGCAAAGCAGACACCTACCCTGCCTGTGGAACGTGCATAGCCGTCAGCCGCATGAGCTGCTCCCTGCTCGTGAGAGGTTAAATAATGTTTGATTTCGCTTCCGTGCTTATAAAGAGCATCGTATACATTTAATATAGCGCCTCCGGGGTAGCCGAAAACAACATCTACGCCCTGCTCTTTTAAACACTCTATGAGAATTTCAGAACCCGTTAAAAGCATAATAATACTGCTCCTTTCATCAGTTTAATACCGCACCTTTATCGGCGGAGGTAACAAGCTTGGCATATCTTGCCAGCCAGCCTGTCTTAATCTTAGGCTCGGGAGCAACAAAATTCCGTCTCCTCTCGGCCATTTCCTCATCGGTAATTCTTACGTTTATACTTCCTGCGTTTATGTCTATGTCTATAATGTCGCCCTCTTTTACAAGTCCGATGTTTCCTCCTGCCATAGCCTCGGGGGAAACGTGGCCTATGGAAGCCCCCCTTGAAGCCCCTGAGAAACGGCCGTCCGTTATAAGGGCAACCTCCTTGTCAAGCTTCATTCCGGCCAAAGCGGAGGTGGGCGAAAGCATTTCTCTCATACCGGGGCCGCCTTTGGGACCCTCATAGAGAATAACAACAACGTCCCCCGAAATAATCTTTCCGCCGAAGATAGCCTCTATAGCTTCCTCCTCCGAGTTGAAAACCCTTGCCGGGCCTGAGTGCTTAAGCATTTCGGGCGCAACGGCAGAACACTTTACAACGCAGCCGTCTAAGGCTATGTTTCCCCTCAAAACGGCTATGCCGCCTGTTTTTGAATAGGGATTTTCAACGGGGCGTATAAGCTCGGGATTTTTGTTTACTGCCTTTTCTATGTTCTCTCCTACTGTCTTAAGGGTACAGGTCAAATTGTCAAGCTCCAAAAGGCCTAACTTGCTTATTTCTTTCATAACCGCCGGTATTCCTCCGGCTTCGTTTAATTCCTCGATGTAGTTGGGGCCTGCCGGTGCAAGATGGCAGAGGTTGGGTGTTTTTGCACTTATTTCGTTTGCAATGTCTAAATTAAGCTCAACTCCCGCTTCGTGGGCTATAGCCGGAAGATGGAGCATTGAGTTGGTGGAGCAGCCTAAAGCCATATCCATTGTAAGGGCGTTTCTGAAAGCCTTTTCATTCATAATGTCTCTGGGCTTTATGTCCTTTTCAACAAGCTTCATAATCTGCATTCCTGCGTGCTTTGCAAGGCCTATTCTGTCGCCGTAAACCGCCGGAATTGTTCCGTTTCCGGGCAGAGCCATACCTATAACCTCGGAAAGGCAGTTCATAGAATTGGCCGTATACATACCCGAACAGGAGCCGCAGCTGGGGCAGGACTTGTTTTCATACTCCTTAAGCTCTTCATCGCCTATAAGCCCCGCTTCATAGGCTCCTACGGCCTCGAAAGTCTTTGAAAGGCTCATCTTCTGCATATCGGCTCCGCAGTCCATATGACCTGCAAGCATAGGCCCTCCGCTTACCACAATAGCCGGAATGTTAAGCCTTGCCGCCGCCATAAGCATACCGGGGACAATCTTGTCGCAGTTGGGAATAAGCACAAGGCCGTCAAAACCGTGAGCCATAGCAAGAGACTCGGTAGAATCAGCAATAAGCTCTCTTGTAGGCAGCGAATAGTGCATACCTATGTGACCCATAGCTATACCGTCGCAAACGCCTATGGCCGGAACCTCTACAGGTGTTCCCCCTGCTGCCAATATACCCTGTTTAACAGCCTTAGCAATATTGTCCAAATGAATATGTCCCGGTATAATTTCGCTTTTTGCGTTTACAACACCAATTAAAGGTCTTGCCAAATCTTCATCTGTGTAGCCCATTGCTTTAAAAAGCGAACGATGGGGGGCTTTGTCCGGCCCCTTTTTAACTCTGTCACTGATCATTTTTCATTTCCTCCTTAGGTTTATAACAATTTTACTCATATATAGTCCACGCCTTTTTAAGGGCTTCCTCACCGAAAGGTGTGTAATAATAATATCCGTTTTCGGTTTGTACATTTAACAAGCCACTTATAAATCTTATGCCGCCGTTTTTTATATCACCGTCTGTAACAACACTTCCCAAATCATTTCCTTTATCGTCAAAAAAGCGAATTTCACTGCTTTCAACTTCATAGGCATAAATTCCGTCGTCGGAAACAATTATTTCCGTTCCCGTAATATTCTGCTTTATAATTCGGCCGTCCATTGTCATAACATCATAGTGCTTTAAGCCGTCCTGTTCTTTATCGTCTCTTAAAAGCAGCAGACAGCTTTTCAAATCATAATTGCTGTCAGGCCATAAGCCCTTATAGCCCATACTGCCCAAATCATATATTATGTTTCCTTCTTTGTCCAAAAAATAACAGTCAAACTCGGTTTCTATCCAGCGGTATGTTTTATAGGCTATTATATATCCTTCTTTGTTAAAATACATTCCCTTATAGTCTCTGTCTACAAATTCACCGCTGTCAGCTTTGTAAAGAAACAACTGACTGCTGTTGTCAGGATTCCTCAAAATCATATTTGTTCCGTTTAAATATACAACAACATACACATCGGGGTCAAGATAAAACTCCTTAACCGTATTCCCGTTAATGTCAACAATTTTAAAATTGCCGTCCTTTTCCTCAGATGCATATTCGACAGTAAATTCATTTTCATAAACTGTTTCTTCCTGTTTTCTCTCAATACTGTCATAGCTGTCATATTCGTTTTTATATTTATCAATAACAACATAACTGTATACACCTGCACCGGTTGCGGTAATAACAGTCATATATTCCTGATCAAAAGGATAAATATAGCCATAGCCCTCGTCTGCGGCTTTATGAACACCGCCGTAGCCGTCATAATAAAGGGGTTCATATTCATAGTCAGCGGTGCCCCATAAATAGTCAGCACTAAGTGTACTTGTTCCTTTGCTGCTTATGTTTAGGTTATTTTTTGCAACCGGCCATGCTTCGGGGGTCGGAGCATCAAGTTCATCAGGGGCGGCTTCTGCCTTGTAAAGCCTTAAAAATGTACAGTATGCCTGTTCTCTTGTGTATGTGCCCAAGGGGTCGGAATTATTTTCTGTATCGCCTGTCATAATGCCCAGATTATACATAGTATAAATTTCATATCTTGCCCAGCTGTCTATTTTACTTCCGTCATTAAAAATATGAGGTATAAATATGCCGTTAACGCCGTATTCGTCATCGGCTTCAGCATCAGAAATTATGTCTGTTCCTATTTCAAGAGTATTGTACGGCATTCTTGCCGCCTGTTCTCTTGTTATTGAAGAATCGGGAGCAAAGGTTCCGTCGCCCATACCGTTTACAATACCGAGCTTTGCACAAAATTCAACATACCGGACAGATGTGTCGGAAAAGCCCTGAAAATCCGCTTTATCGGCAATCGCCTTAAGTTCGGGAACATTTTCCGTTTCCCTGAAATCACAGCCGTACCAAAGCGACAATACCATAACGCAGGCATCGCAAAACTGCTCTCTTGTAAGCTCCGTCTGAAAATCTCTTGCCATATCCGGCTGTAAAATTCCAAGCTCATAGGCTTCGTTTATGTCGCTCTGTGCCCAAGACGAAAGAGTAGACCAGTCGGGAATTACTCCCGGCTGAGCCGAAAGGGAACCGGCAGCGGAGACCGTAAAAACAGCCGCCGCCAAAATTCCCGAAATCACCTTTAAAATCCTCTTTTTCATAATATCCCCATCCTTTTTTTATTTAATTAAAGATTTTCAATTATAAGTCTGCCCATTTTCTTTGTGCCGACCTTTTTCATGCCTTCCGAATAAATGTCTGCTGTTCTGTAGCCCTGATCGAGAACCTTTGTTACGGCATTCTCGATTGTCTTGGCTTCTTCGTCAAGCTTAAAGCTGTATTTAAGCATCATTGCCCCCGAAAGAATAGTGGCTATGGGGTTTGCAATGTCCTTTCCGGCAATATCGGGAGCGGAGCCGTGAACGGGCTCATACATGCCTAAGCTTCCGTCCCCTAAGGAAGCGGAGGGAAGCATACCTATAGACCCTGTCATCTGGCTTGCCTCGTCGGAGAGAATATCGCCGAAAATATTTGAGGTAACAATAACGTCAAAGGTTGTGGGACGCATAATAAGCTGCATAGAAGCATTGTCTACGTATAAGTGGTCGAGAGTTACTTCGGGATAGTCTTTAGCTACCTCAAGCACAACGGATCTCCAGAGCCTTGAGGACTCAAGAACGTTCTGCTTGTCTACGTTTGTAAGATGCTTATTTCTCTGCATAGCAATCTCAAAGCCCCTCTTTGCGATTCTTCTTACTTCTTCTTCAGCATAAATTTCAACGTCGTAGGCCGCTTCGCCCATATCCGTCTGTTTTCTGCCCTTTTCGCCGAAATACATACCGCCTGTAAGCTCTCTTACTACCATTATATCAACGCCGTCGGCCACAAGCTCGGGCTTTAAGGGGCAGGCCCCTGCAAGAGCCTGATGGAGGGTTGCGGGGCGAAGGTTAGCGTATAAGCCCAAAGCTCCTCTTAAGCCTAAGAGAGCCTTTTCGGGACGCTTATCCCCGGGGAGAGTGTCCCACTGCCAGCCGCCTACGGCTCCCAAAAGAACGGAGTCGCTTGCCTTGCATACATCGATTGTGTGCTGAGGGAGAGGCTCGCCGTATTTGTCAATGGCGCAGCCGCCGCCCAAAACGTAGGTATATTCAAATGTATGACCGAATTTTTCGCCTACTGCGTTTAAAACCTTTATATTTTCTTCCATTACCTCAGGGCCGATACCGTCCCCTGCTACTACAGCAATTTTGAAATTCATTTTTTTGTTCTCCTTTTATAATCAGTTTACTCCTAATTTTACCCTTGTCTGTTCGATAAGTCCGCCGGCTGCCATTAATTCCTGCATAAATTCGGGGAAAGGCTGAGCCTGATAGGTTTTGTTTTTTGTTATGTTTTTGATTATGCCTGTTGTAAAGTCAACCTCTACCTTGTCGCCCATATCTATATCGTCAGCGGCTTCTTCACATTCTAAAATTGGGAGGCCTATGTTTATGGCGTTTCTGTAGAAAATTCTGGCGAAGGTTTTTGCTATAACGCAGGAGATACCCGAGGCCTTAATGGCTATGGGGGCGTGTTCTCTCGAAGAGCCGCAGCCGAAATTTTTTTCGGCTACCATAATGTCGCCGTCTTTTACGTTTTCAACAAAGTTTACGCTTGAGTGGATAGCATCCTCCATACAGTGCTTTGCAAGCTCCTTAGGGTCGGAGGAATTTAAGTATCTTGCAGGGATAATAACGTCTGTGTCTATATTATCGCCGTATTTAAAAACTGTTCCGTATGCTTTCATTTATATATTCCGCCTTTCTCTTATAGGTTTATACGTTTTCGGGGTTGGTTATCTTTCCCGTTATTGCCGAAGCGGCCGCAACCGCCGGGGAAGCAAGGTACACCTCCGATTCGGGGTGTCCCATTCTTCCTACGAAGTTTCTGTTTGTTGTGGAAAGGGCTCTTTCGCCTTTGGCAAGTATACCCATATGGCCGCCTAAACAGGGGCCGCAGGTAGGAGTTGAAAAAGCACAGCCTGCCGTTACGAATATTTCGGCTAAGCCCTCTCTTAAGCACTGAAGATAAATCTGCTGTGTGCCGGGGAGAATTATACACCTTATATTGGGGTTAATTTCCTTTCCCTTTAATATATCGGCGGCAATCTTAAGGTCTGAGAAGCGGCCGTTTGTACAGGAGCCAATAACAACCTGGTCTATTTCAAGCTCCTCCGCCTCTGATACGGTCTTAGTGTTTTCGGGGAGATGGGGGTAGGAAACGGTAGGCTCAAGCTTAGATAAGTCTATTTCTATAACCTGGTCATACTCTGCGTCCTCGTCAGCCTCGTAGATTTTGTAGGGCTTTACGGAATGCTCCTTAACATATTCAAGTGTCTTTTCGTCAACGGGGAAGATACCGTTCTTTCCCCCGGCCTCTATAGCCATATTTGAGATTGTGAAGCGGTCGTCCATAGAAAGATATTTAAGACCGTCCCCAGCAAATTCCATTGACTTGTAAAGGGCGCCGTCAACGCCTATTTTGCCTATAATATGGAGAATTATATCTTTGCCCGAAATCCACTTTGCCGGCTTATTCTTAAGAACAAATTTTATAGCCGAGGGAACCTTAAACCATGCTACGCCTCTTGCCATACCTACCGCCATATCCGTTGAACCTACGCCTGTTGAAAATGCGCCCAAAGCCCCATATGTACAGGTATGGGAGTCGGCGCCGATTATAACGTCCCCGGGAACCGCTAAGCCCTGCTCCGGAATGAGGCAGTGTTCTATGCCCATTTGGCCTACCTCGAAATAATTCTTAATTTCCATTGATTTTGAAAATGCACGGACCATTTTACAGTGTTCCGCCGACTTAATGTCCTTGTTGGGCGTAAAGTGGTCGGGAACAATGGCGATTTTCTCCTTGTCGAAAACCCTGTCTATGCCTATTTTGTTAAATTCATTGATAGCTACGGGAGTTGTAACGTCGTTTCCCAAAACAAGGTCAAGCTTAGCCTCTATAAGCTGGCCTGCCTTTACGCGCTCAAGCCCTGCGCCTGCCGCAAGTATTTTTTGAGTCATTGTCATACCCATTTTAATTTTCCTCCTAAAATTAATACAATTCCTTTAATTTTTCTATTTCCTTTATTAATTTATATTCAATAGAGTCAGTCAGTGCAATAAGACTGGCCTCTATTATATCCTGTGAAACGCCTACGGTTGCCCAGCTGTCCTCCTCATCAGCGGATTCTATAACAACTCTAACCTTTGAGGCAGCAGCCGCCTTTGAATCCAAAACCCTAACCTTGTAATCCGTAAGACGGACTGTTGAAAGCTGCGGGTAGAAAACCTCAAGGGCTTTTCTCAGAGCCTTGTCTAAGGCGTCTACGGGACCCATACCCTCAGCTGCAGTAATTTCAGACTTTCCCTTTACCCTAACCTTTATGACCGCCGCCGCCGTTTCCTTTGACAGCTCCTCGGGGGTAAGTCTTACCTGCTGGTCATACTGGCCTATAACCTTAAAGGTTTCAAGCCTGAAAAAGGGCTTGTATTTTCCTATGGTTTTTCTTATGAGAAGCTCAAAGCCCTGGTCCGCCCCCTCATACTGATAGCCTAAATATTCCATTTCCTTAAGCTTTTCCATTACAAGCTCGCATTCCTTTGAGTTTTTTTCTACATAGGGGGCGATTTTCCGTATAATGGAAATTATAGTAGACCTTCCGGCTACCTCGCTTGTCAAGAAACGTCTTTGATTTCCCACAACCTCGGGGTTAATGTGTTCAAAGCTTTTGGGGGCTTTGGATACGCCGTCAATGTGCATTCCGCCCTTGTGGGCAAAGGCGTATTTTCCTACGAAAGGCTCTCTCTTTGAAAGCTTATAGTTTGCAATTTCGGAAATTTCCGCAGCCATTCTCGTAAGCATAGAGAGATTTTCGGGCGGTATGCAGATTATGCCCATTTTCGCCTGCAAGTCCCCTATTACGTTTGTAAGACAGGTGTTTCCGCACCTCTCTCCGAAGCCCGTAAAGGTTCCCTGAACGTGGTCGACCCCTGCCTTAACGGCAAATATGGAATTTGCCACGGCCACGCCGCAGTCGTTGTGACAGTGTATGCCCACCGACATATCAAGCTTCTCAATAACCTCTTTTGTTATGTCGTAAATTTCATCGGGGAAACAGCCGCCGTTTGTGTCGCAAAGGGATAAATGGTCGGCTCCTGCTTTTTTGGCGGTTTTCAAAACCTCCATAGCGTAGGCCTCGTTGTTTTTATAGCCGTCGAAGAAATGCTCTGCGTCAAAGAAAACCTCTTTACCTCTCTCCTTAAAAAAGGAAAGCGTATCATAAATCATAGAAAGGTTTTCTTCCGGGGTGGTTTTTATAATGTCAGTTACGTGAAAGTCCCATGCCTTGCCGAATATGGCTACGGCAGGGGTCTCCGCCGTCAAAAGAGCCTGAACGTTTGCGTCCTCCTCCGCCTTTATGCCGCTTCGGCGTGTGCTTCCGAAAGCCGTAAGAACGGAGTTTTTAAGGCGTGTTCCCTTTATTCTCTTAAAAAATTCGGCGTCCTTCGGGTTTGAACCGGGGTTTCCGGCCTCTATGTAGGAAACGCCTAAATAGTCCAAATCCCTGACGATTTTTAATTTGTCCTCAACGGTAAAGGAAATACCGTTGCTCTGGGCGCCGTCTCTTAATGTGGAATCAAAAATCATTATCTTCTTTTCCACTGTAATCTTCCTTCCGTAATTATAGTAAATGTTAAATTGCGGAATAATGCCCCCAATTTTCTATGCCGCCGAAAATTCGGGGCATTATTCCGTTAAAGTTAAAGGTGTTGGGAAGCCTTGGAAAAGACCTCCCAAACCTTAAAATTATAAATTCAAAATCAATTATTGATGAGCTTGTCTTCGCCGTTCCAGCTGTAGAGCTTTCTGATTTCTTCGCCTATTACTTCCGAGGGATGTTCAGCGGCTAATTTTCTCATAGCCTTGAAGTGAGCCTGTCCGCCGGAGGGCGACATATCGAGGAGGAATTCCTTAGCGAAAGAACCGTCCTGTATGTCCTTAAGAATCTTCTTCATCGTCTTTCTTGTTTCATCTGTAACAATCTTAGGGCCTGTCACATAGTCGCCGTATTCGGCTGTATTTGAAATAGAATATCTCATTCCTGCGAAGCCGCTCTGATAGATAAGGTCAACAATAAGCTTCATTTCGTGAACGCATTCAAAGTAAGCGTTTCTGGGGTCGTAGCCTGCCTCAACAAGAGTCTCGAAGCCTGCCTGCATAAGGGCACAAACACCGCCGCAGAGGACAGCCTGTTCGCCGAAAAGGTCTGTTTCCGTTTCCGTTCTGAAAGTTGTCTCTAAGATACCTGCTCTTGCTCCGCCGATTGCAAGACCGTAAGCCAAAGCTAAATCGAGAGCGTTGCCTGTAGCGTCCTGTTCAACTGCTACAAGACAGGGAGTACCCTTGCCTGCCTGATATTCGCTTCTTACAGTGTGGCCGGGAGCCTTGGGGGCTATCATAGTAACGTCAACGTCCTTGGGAGGCACAATCTGACCGAAGTGGATATTGAAGCCGTGAGCGAACATAAGCATATTGCCGGGCTCTAAGTTGGGCTCGATGCTTTCCTTGTAAAGCTTAGCCTGTAATTCGTCATTGATGAGAATCATAATGATGTCGGCTTTCTTTGCCGCTTCGGCTGAGGTATAAACCTTAAAGCCCTGAGCCTCGGCCTTTTTCCATGACCTGCTGCCCTCGTATAAGCCGATTATAACGTCGCAGCCCGACTCCTTGGCGTTTAAAGCATGAGCGTGACCCTGACTTCCATAGCCTATAACAGCGATTGTCTTTCCCTTGAGGAGTGACAGATTACAGTCCTCCTGATGAAATAATTTTGCCATTTTGAAATTTCCTCCTTAATTTTACAGGGCTTAAGCTTTACTCAAGCTCCTGCTTTATAAAATTTTTAATAGGGTTGTTGCCGCGGCAAAGAGCGGTAAGCCCTGTTCTGACGATTTCTTTAACCCCGTAGGGCTCCATAAGCATTATAAAGCTTTCTATCTTGTTTTGGTTTCCCGTTATTTCAATAGTCATAGACTCTGTGGCTACGTCAATTATGTTTGCCCTGTAAATATCGGCAATAGACACAATTTCGCCTCTGTTGGTGCCTGTGCAGCCTACCTTAATTAAAGCAAGCTCTCTGAAAACCGCCTGTCTTGTGGTCATATCCACAACACGCCTTACGTCTATAAGCTTTTCAACCTGCTTTATAATCTGCTCGATTGCGTCATCGTCGCATATTACAACAACGGTAATACGTGAGACGCCGAGAGTCTCCGTTTCGCCAACGCTTAAGGAGTCTATATTATAGCCTCTTCTTGAAAAAAGCCCTGCTACCCTGCTTAAAACGCCGGCATAGTCATTAACAAGTATCGAAAGTACGTGTCTTTTCATTTCTGTTTTTCTCTCCTTACCATCAATTTCCGACAAAAAGACATCTGTCTGATTTATGCAATTTAATATATTAAAAAAACCCGCCGCTATCAAAAGATAGGGACGAGGCAATTCGTGGTACCACCCTAATTTATTTCCGGAAGGAAACCTCACGAGGTTCAACAAAACCTTCTCCTGTAACGGGGATAACCGCCTTTTCTTACTAAAGCAAGCCGCATCCGCCAAAAAACAGCACCCTTGCCCTTTCCGAAAAGAAGCTTATGAGGGATAACAAAACAAGACGCCTGCCGTTTCACACCACGCCTCCGAACAGGCTCCAACGGCTCTCTGAAAAGCGAACAAGTTAGGTTCATTTCTCAATCATCGCATTTAAATATAATAATTTACAGCTTATTTAATTTCTTCATACTATTCTATCAAATCCCCTTGCTCTTGTCAACAGTTTTTTACTTCAAAGAACAGTTTTTTCATAAAAAAATAATTTTAAAATAATATTAACCGCCGATTATTTACCGTTAAAGCTCTGTAATTTCGATGGAATCCCATACGGCAGTGTTTTTTTCGGCTTTGATGTTTTCCGCCCACTTATTTATTTGGTCTTTATAGATTTCGTCCTTTTTTGACCTTATATAGTCCTCCCTCAGAGTGCTTTCAAGGGTGGCTCTGGGGCTGTTGTCCTCCGGGTGCTGTTCCATATAGCTGTCAACATAGGCACTGTAGTCGGCCTCGCTTAACTGAAAGGCTTTTGTGACGGATTCCCTGACCTTTTGGTGGAGAACTATTTCCTCCATAACCTCTGTTGTTTTCTCTAAATCAAGCCCTACCTTTTTGCAGTATTCCGGGTTCATCTCCCCGAAGGTTTCCTCCGCAAGGGCGGCGGCCTCGGCCTTATCCTCCTCCGTCAGGCTTACGCTTACCTCCTCTGCGTTTTCACAGGCAGTCTTTACGTATAAAACGGAATTATAGGCGTTTTCCTTAGCCACCTCGGAAGCCGGAACCCCGTTAAAATCTGTGTCCCAAATATCGCTTCCCCCTGTTTCCTCAAAGGTGGTTTTTTGCTCAAACAAATATATGGAAAATTCTCCTGCGGATATTTCCTCGCCGTTTATTGTCATAACATATTCTTCCTTTGCCGTGCTTACCGCCGAGGTTTGGCCGCCCTCTTCCCTGTCGGAGGAAGAGCCCGAACAGCCGGTGAAAGCAAAGGCCGTTATCAATATGGAAATAAATAAAGTAATTATCTTTTTCATATACAAAACCCCTGTTTAAGGAAACTGCGGCTTCCCTAAGGAACCGCTGATTAATTAGCTCTTCCTAAATGTATTTATAATTACATTATAAGCGATTATTGCAATAAGTCAAATTATTTTTTTCTTATTTTAAATTTTTTTCTTCTTTTAAAGTTTGCTCTTGTTTTTCGTGGTGTTTTTTTGTAAAGATAAAATTCAGAACACCCATTCCGCAAATTATCAGATAGCCTAAGAAGCTGTAAATATCGGGAGTTTGACTCAGAACGAAAAAGCCCAAAATAGCCGAGAATATAATCTGGCTGTAGTCATAGACCGAGATTTCCCTTGCCGGGGCGAAAGTATAGGCGTAGGTTATACAGAACTGCCCTCCCGTTGCCGAAAGGCCGGCCAAAAGAAGAAGTATAAGCTGTATCGGAGCCATAGGTTCATAGCCTGCTATGGCAAAAGGCAGACAGACAACACAGGAGAAAAGGGAGAAGAAGAAAACTATAATCCCCCCGGGGACGCCCCTGCCGCCTAAAAATCTTACTGCGGTATAGGCCGCCCCTGCACCCATTCCCCCTATAAAGCCTATTATATAGGGAAAAACAATGTCAATCTGCATAGAGGGCTTTATTATAAAGAGACTGCCTATGAAAGCCCCGGCAACGGCCAAAACCTGCCACGGCTTAACCTTTTCCTTTAAAAACAGAGCCGAGAAAACAACGGCGAAAAAGGGAGACAGCTTGTTAAGCATAGAAGCGTCTGTCAGAATCATATGGTCTATGGCATAGTAGTTGGAAACAAGGCCTATTGTGCCGAAAAAGGCACGATAGAATATATACTTTTCATTTCCCTTGACAGAGGCAAAGCTTGTCCTGTTTTTAATTACAACCCCCAGAGAGAAGAAAAGAGCCACAAAGTTTCTGAAAAAGCTTTTCTGCATAGAGGGCAGGTCTCCCGAAAGCCGTACGAAAAGATTCATAACGGCAAAGAAGAACGCCGAACAGACTATTAAAATTATGCCCTTTGTTTTGTTGTTCAGTTTGATATTTACGTTCATTTACTCACATTCTCTCCGGAGCCTTTATGCCCAAGAGCCAAAGTCCCTCTTTTATTGCTGTTTTTGCCCCGTATACAAGGGCAAGCCTTGCTTTTCTTACCTCGCCCTCGCTTCCCAAAACGGAGTTGTCTCTGTAAAAGCGGTTAAAGCTCTGGCAGACTTCTATAAGCTGTCTTGAAATTATATAGGGCTCGTACTTATCCGCCGCTTCCTTTATTTTTTTGGGCAGGTCGCCTAAGGCCTTAATCAGAGCCTGAGAGGATTCATCGGCAATAAGAGAATAGTCTATATTGCCCGTTACCTCACTAACCTCCGCTTTTCTCAAAAGAGAACAGCACCTTGCGTAGGTATATTGAACATAAGGCCCTGTTTCACCCTCAAAATTCAATATTTTGTTCCAGTCAAAGGCTATATTTTTAATGCGGCCGTTAAACATATCGTCGAATATAACAGCGCCTATGCCTACTTCTTTTGCAACCTCTTCCTTGTTTTCAAGGCCGGGGTTCTTTTCTTCTATAATTGTCTTTGTCTTTTCAACGGCTTCATTTAAAACCTCCTCCATAAGAACAACATGGCCTGTTCTTGTGGAGAGCTTTCCCTCTGCACCTAAATTTACCAAACCGAAAGGAATGTGAACAAGCTCAGCGGCCGCCCAGTCATAGCCCATAAGCTCCAAAACCTTAAACCACTGTGCAAAATGGAGCTTTTGGTCTACCGCCGTTACATAGAGGCACTTTGAGAAATTATAGGTTTTCTTTCTGTAAAGAGCCGCCGTAATATCCCTCGTAGGGTAGAGGGTTCCTCCGTCCCGTCTTAAAATCAAACAGGGAGGCATTTTATATTCATCGAGGTTTACAACCTGCGCCCCGTCGCTTTCCTCAAGTATGCCCTTAGACTTAATCTCCTCCACAACAGCAGTCATTTTATCATTGTAAAAAGACTCTCCTGCATATGAGTCAAAGCTTATGTCAAGCATATCGTAAACCCTCTGAAATTCCCTCATTGAAATATCCACAAACCGGTTCCAAAGAGAAAGAGCCTCTTCGTCTCCGTTCTGCATTTTAACAAGATAACCTCTGGCCTCATCGTTTAATTCAGGCTCTTCCTCGGCCTTTGTGTGAAAGAGAACGTAAAGCCTTGTAAGCTCGCTTATGCCCTTTTCTTCAACCTCTTTTTCATCGCCCCAGCGTTTATAGGCGGAGATAAGCTTTCCGAACTGTGTTCCCCAGTCTCCCAAATGGTTTATGCCAACCATATTATAGCCCAAAGCACCGTAAATTCTGTAAAGTGAATTTCCTATAACCGTTGAACGCAGGTGGCCTATATGGAAAGGTTTGGCTATGTTGGGGGAGGAATAGTCTATACAGACGGTTTTGCCCTCTCCCTCATTTGACCTTATATAGTCCTTTCCCTCGGACAGAATTTTGTCAAGGACGGACTTGTTTAAGGCTGTCTTGTTTACAAAGAAATTTATATATCCTCCCACAACCTCTGTTTTTTCAAGATATTCGGGAAGTGTTATTTTTTCCGCAAGCTCCGCCGCTATAGCCGCAGGGGCTTTTCTGAACACCCTGCTGAGTTTAAAGCAGGGAAAGGCATAGTCCCCCATTGCCGCTTTAGGCACTTCTACGGCATTGTAAATTTCCTCCGCCGAACGGCCTGAGACCTCGGCGATAAGCTCTGAAATAAGCATTTTAAAATCCATTTGTTTTTTCCTCCGATTATCCGATTATCTTATTATACGGTTATATGAAAAGCTTTACGGCTCTGTGAATGTTCTCAATGGTTAAGGGAAGCTCGTCCCCAAGCTCTCCGTCTACGTCTGTGGCGGTCTTGTTCCCCTCCGCAAGCTCTATATTTACACAGTGATCTTTAAAATAAAGTATATTTTTGTTTTTTGAAAGCTGTCCCGTTAAATATTTAAGAAGCAGGTCTGGAATTTCCCTTACGTCGCAGTCTCTTATAAAGAGGAAGTCGAAAAGGCCGTCCTGAATACTTGCGGCAGGGCTTAAGTTTTTGATTCCGTCGGTACCCGATGAATTAAGACAGAGAAAAAGCACAGCCTTTTCATTGTAGACTTTCCCTTTTGAATCGGTTATTTTAAGGCTTAGGGGCTTATATTCCGTTATCTGCCTGACAGCTTCCATATAGTAGGCAAGCTTGCCTATGTTGGCCTTGAGGCTGTTGTCAACAGTGGTGCTTATGTCGGAGAAAAGCCCTCCGGCACAGACGTTTATAAAATATTTGCTTCCGGCTCTGCCTATGTCGAGGGCTGTTGTTTCACCCCTTGCTATAATTTCGCATATATCCTCGGGCTTTTTGGGAAGCTGTAAAAAGGAGGCGAAATCGTTTGCGGTTCCCGAGGGGAAAATTGCCAAAGGAATGTGATTCAGCTTTTTCTTCATAATAAGGTTAATAACGATATTTACCGTTCCGTCTCCTCCGGCCACGGCAAAAGCGTCAAAGTCCTCCGTCAGAGCCTCTCCTATGTTGATATTGTCCCCTATGCGTACGGGACAGACAATATAGCCGGCTTCCTGCAAAAGCTTTATACAGACGTCAAGGCTTCCGCCGAAAGTTCTCTCTCCCGAAAAGGGATTATAAACAAGTCTTAATTTTTTCATACGGTTCATACAATCAATCCCCTTTATATATAATACTATATTATAACCCCAATACAGGCATATTTCAATAAAAATTTAAAAAATCCCGTCCTGAATTTAAGACGGGAGTTATGAAAAATTCTTAATTTTTTACTTATCAGCTTAAGTTAGCCTTTGCTGTGTCGGCTAATTTTGCAAACGCAGACATATCCGTAACGGCTAAGTCCGCAAGCATTTTTCTGTTGATTGTTATGTTTGCGTTTTTAAGGCCGTTAATCATCTTTGAATAGCTTATGCCGTTCATTCTTGCGGCTGCGTTTATACGGACAATCCAAAGACGTCTGTAGTCTCTCTTTGTCTGCTTCCTGCCGGCGAAAGAATAAGCCATAGCCTTCATAACAGACTGCTTTGCAACTCTGTACTGCTTGCTTCTTGCACCTACATAGCCCTTAGCCATTTTTAAAACTTTTTTATGCTTTTTACGTGCATTTAAAGCACCTTTAACTCTTGCCATTTTATTATTTCCTCCTTAAATTTAAAGCGAAACGGTATCGGGTATCAGATATAGGGTAATTCCCTGCGGATTTGCTTCATATTCGTAGAATCGCAGAGGGTAGCTTTTCTTAAGCTTCTCTTTCTCTTCTGAGCCTTCTTTGTGAGAATGTGCTGTTTGTTTGCTTTAAATCTCTTGATTTTTCCCGTTCCCGTTACGGAAACTCTTTTTGCGAGAGCCTTTCTTGTCTTTAACTTAGGCATTTTAAAATCCTCCTTATACAGGGTTAAGCCTTGGGGACAATATACATAGACATTATCCTTGCCTCAACCTTTGGTTTTTTATCTACTACGCCGTATTCGGAAACCTGTTCGGCAAAATCTTCCATTATGCCTACAGCCATTTCCGCCCGGCCCAATTCTCTGCCTCTGAAACGGATGGAAACCTTAAGCTTGTTTCCGTCCTTTAAAAATTTAAGAGCGTTTTTTACTTTTACCTGCACATCGTGGGTATCAATGTTGGGAGAGAGCCTAATCTCCTTAACGGTAACCGTCTTTTGCTTCTTCCGGGCTTCCTTTTCTTTTTTCTGAGTGTCAAACTTATACTTACTGTAGTCCATAAGCTTGCACACAGGGGGTTTTGCGCCGGGGGATATTTTTACAAGATCCAGCTTTTTGTCGTCTGCAATTCTCTGGGCTTCTCTTGCAGACATAATTCCGAGCTGAGCGCCGTCGTTACCGATAAGTCTTAATTCCTTGTCCCTGATTTGTTGGTTAATCATTAAATCTGTAATAGCAGACACCTCCAATAAATTAATTTAACCCGTGGGAATATTGTTTTTAAAAGTAAAAAAGGCAGGTGCGAAAAGACCTGCCGACACTCGAAAGCTTCAAAAAAACATATTTTTTGAAATTAAGGGCATTGTATAAGACCCTTATGTAACCTTAAAGTACAAAAACCGTAAGGTGAGAATCGGTAATCCTTCTTTACAAAAACTCATTTTACCACGTCAGCTCTCTCTTGTCAAGAGCCAAATAAAACTTTTGTATCTTTTTCGGCACACTTTTTTCACTTTTTCCGCATATTTATTTACAAACGCTCTGTATTGTGATAAAATATTCAGTGAGGGGAGTGAAACTGATGAGGCTTATATTTAAACGAAAACTTTTATCTCGACCTGAGGGCTGTGATGTTTTTGACGAAGAAAGGAATATTGCATATACTATTGACATTTTTAAAGCCGAGGACACTGTGGCGGTTCTTGCAGCCGTAATTGCAGCAGATTCCAAAAACACACATATTTAGGGAAGCGATGATTAATTCGCCGAAGCAGATTTTTCCGATTGCTTCGTCACGCATTTTCAGCGTAGGCTATGGCAGTGCAACTTAAAAACTGTTTTGATTGTTGTTATATTTCTGAATCTGCCGCCGTTTATATCTTTGCTTTTAGGCGGTTTTGCCTTTTATTTATATATTTTATATGCTTACGTAAAGAAAAAACAAAGCCGTTCCCGGGGGATTTTTAACCTTTCCCGGGGACGGCGGTATTTTTTTAATGTTTTTTATTAAAAGGCTGTTTTTTCCTCAAGGTAGGCTTTGAGGCTGTCTATCTTAATTCTTTCCTGTTCCATTGTGTCTCTGTTTCTTACGGTAACACAGCCGTCCTCTTTTGAGTCGAAGTCATAGGTTGTGCAGTAGGGCGTGCCTATTTCGTCCTGCCTGCGGTATCTCTTTCCTATTGAAGAGGCGTCGTCGTAGTCAAGGGCAAAATACTTTGAAAGCTCTGAGTAAACCTGTGTTGCTTCCGCTGAAAGCTTCTTTGAAAGAGGAAGAACCGCCGCCTTATAGGGTGCAAGAGCCGGGTGGAAGTGAAGAACGGTTCTTACGTCTCCGTTTTCGAGGGTTTCCTCGTCGTAAGCCTCACAGAGGAACGCAAGAGTTACTCTGTCGGCACCTAAAGAGGGCTCTATAACGTAGGGTATATATTTCTCGTTTGTTGTCGGGTCGAAGTAGTCCATAGATTCGCCTGAGGTAGTCTGGTGAGCCTTAAGGTCGAAGTCCGTTCTGGAGGCTATACCCCAAAGCTCGCCCTTACCGAAAGGAAATTCGTATTCTATGTCCGTTGTGGCGTTTGAATAGTGGGCAAGCTCCTCCTTTGAGTGATCCCTCATAGATATACTTTCCTCTTTGATGTCGAGAGAAAGGAGCCAGTCACGGCAGAAATCTTTCCAGTATTTGTGCCACTGAAGCTCTGTGCCGGGCTTACAGAAAAACTCAAGCTCCATCTGTTCAAACTCCCTGGTTCTGAAAGTGAAGTTTCCGGGGGTGATTTCGTTTCTGAAAGATTTTCCTATCTGTCCGATTCCAAAAGGAACCTTTTTTCTCGTGGTTCTCTGAACGTTTTTAAAATTTACGAATATGCCCTGAGCCGTTTCCGGACGGAGATAAACAACGTTTTTCTCCTCCTCAGTAACTCCCGCATGGGTCTTAAACATAAGGTTAAACTGACGTATGTCCGTAAAATTATGGGCGCCGCAGCTTGGGCAGGGAATGTTGTTTTCGTCTATAAAGCCCTTAAGCTTCTCGTTTGACCAGCCGTCGCAGGCAATATCAAGATTGTTTTCCTTTACATAGTCCTCTATTATGTTGTCGGCTCTGAATCTCTCGTGACATTCCTTGCAGTCCATAAGGGGGTCGTTAAAGCCGCCTACGTGGCCGGAAGCCACCCAAACCTGAGGATTCATAAGAATAGCACAGTCAACCCCTGTGTTATAGGGGCTTTCCTGAACAAATTTCTTCCACCACGCCCTCTTTACGTTGTTTTTAAGCTCTGCGCCTAAGGGGCCGTAGTCCCATGTGTTTGCAAGACCGCCGTAAATCTCAGAGCCTGCATAAACAAAGCCTCTCGCCTTTGCAAGGGCCACAACCTTATCCATAGATTTTGCCATTTTCTTAAACCTCCGATATTATAATGATGTAATGATGTAAATAAAAAAGTCCCTCCGAACATAGGGACGAAAGACTTAACTCCCGCGGTTCCACCCTATTTGGCAAAGACCCGACTCTTAAAATTCCGCTCAAAAGCGCCTTTCGGAAGAAAACATCTGCCTGACCTTCCACCAACCGCAGGCTCGCTTAAAGAGCTTCCCTCTTCTTACTTTTCTTTATCACAGCGGATATATTTTTTGTTTTTTAAAGTATACCAAAGTCAGCCCCTTTTGTCAACAGCTTATTTAAAATTTCACCCGAATCAATTTTTTTGCTTTTTTTGCTTTTCGTGAAGTGAAAAGTTTATTTTCACTTTGACGGGGTGTAAGCGGAAGTCAGTTTTACACAAGCTTCCACCTCCGCAAGGGCTGCAATTAGTGTTACACTTTTATAAATCCACCTTTCTGCGAAAGGCACCGATGGGGTTATGAAATGGAT
>JAJQFB010000081.1 GCA_021201395.1 Clostridiales bacterium
CTTTGTTATGCAACTTTTTATTTATTGTACAAAATTTCTTACTTTCACGTTAACATCTTAATTGTTATTTCAACGCCTGTCGGAAGATCAAGACGTGTCAAAGCGTCAACGGTCTTTGCCGTAGGAGCCAAAATATCAATAAGTCTTTTGTGAGTAGAGAGTTCAAACTGCTCTCTTGAATCCTTATACTTATGAACGGCCCTTATTATAGTAACTATTTCCTTCTTTGTGGGAAGGGGTATGGGACCCGAAATCCTTGAGCCTGTCTTTTTGGCTGTTTCCACTATAAGAGCAGCCGACTGGTCGATTAACTTATGATCATAAGCCTTAAGATTGATTCTGATTTTCTGACTTGCCATAAAAAAGTCGCCTCCTTTTCGCACTTTTCAAATTAGTACGACAAGTGGTGACTGCACACATTTTACCATATTACACCCTTGCAACTCAATTAAAATAAGGTATAAGGAAAATTGTACAGTGACCTACTCGCCCGGTTTCTTAAGAACAGGACATTGCTCCGCGGAAAAACCGGCTTTCGCCGCAACCTCCGCTTCATCGCTCTTAATGTCACATCAAAAGTCATTATACACCCTTTCAATTCCAAATGCAAGCATTTTTTTTATTTTTCAAAAATTTTTTTACCAAACTTTTCTCTCATTTTCCGCATTTTTTTGGTGATTTTTTATAAAATTATCTCCCGAAACCATAAAATAATAAAACAGGCTCTTTACAGAAAACATAAATAACCTGTTTTATATTTTTCTCTTAAATTACAAATAAAATTATATGACTAAGCTGTAAGATAAGGCTTGGGCTTGCCGATTCTCAGCACCCCTAAACGGGGAGCCTTAAGAAACTTATATTTATCTTGTATAGACAACCATAGCCTCCCCTACTTCCATATGGTTCTTCATTTCGTTGGCTACCGACAGGGGCAGATTTACACAGCCGTGGGAGCCGTAGCCTGCCTGCCACCTTGCCAAACCGAAAGAGCTTTGCCAAGTTGCGTCGTGGAGGCCGCAGCCCTTATAAAAAGCCGACCAGTTGTTTACCCATGTACTCCATGTAGGGCCGTTAAGACAGGTTCTTCCCAAAAGATTTTTAATATAGAAGGTTCCCGTAGGTGTGGGAGTTGAGGTTTTGCCCGATACACAGTCCGTTGAAAGAGTGCAGAGGCCGTTTTCAAACCAGAACACCTTTTGGTTTGTTAAGTCGCAGTCAATATATTTAGCCCCCAAAGCCGGCTCGAAGCTAAGCTCAATATCCTCAAAATTCAGCATTGCCGGGTAAATCTGAGATATAACGTCATATGTAGTAAAGGTTTCCGTAATTGTTAAATCTCCTGTCGGCAAACTTACAATTTCTCCGTTCCAGCTTCTGAAAGTCGTTGCGCTTCCGTAGCCGTCGGCTATGTATTTACACCAGCTGTAAAGCGTATTGTAGTCTATTCCGCCGTTTGTTACGTCAGTCATATTTGCTATTTCATATTTCTGGAGTATAAATTCCCGGTCCAGTATGTTTACCTGAATATTAAGTTTTAAATTTTTGTTAAGTCTCTTAAGGTGCTTCTCCATAGAATCCGTAGCATAATAGCCCTCGGGAATTGTCCACTCTTCGGCTTCGTTGTCATAATATATATCGGGAATTTCGGCCATTATTCCCACAGGCACAGCTACTTCAGGTTCAGCCTCAGCCTCGGCTTCCGCTTCCGCCTCAGATTCCACAACGGTTTCCGAAGCCGCCGCGGAGGCCTCTATGCCCGATGAGGAATCGGTAGTAACAACAACGGCTCCAAGACCCAAAGCCCCTGCAACAGCAACAAAAACCACCGCCAAACAAATTTTTTTCTTCATTACATGCGCTCCTTATCTTAAATATAAAAAGTTACAACAGTTTTGTAAATATACCGTTCTTTTTTGTTATTTTCATCATATTATCATAATATCATAAAATTTCTTAATAATCAACCGTTTCCTTTTAATTTTTTCAATAATTTTTATATATTTTATAAACTTTGCACTTGAAAAACACGCGCTGTTGGTTATATAATATATAGTTGCAGCGAGGAGGAATTATTTTGAAAAATTTTGTTTGTGATAACCGCAAATATGTATCAGAGCTTTTAAGGGACGGAGAAGCCGCTTTGTTTTTTTCGGGAACCCCCCAAAAAAAGTCAGGCGATGAGGACTATCCCTTTGCCGTAAACAGAAATTTTTATTACCTAACCGCCATAAAAGACAAAAACATAATTTTGTATATGGAAAAGGCAAAAGGTGAAAAACGTGAGGTTTTGTTTTTGGAGCGTCCCGACCCCGAAAAGGAAAAATGGGTAGGCGGGGTTTTAAAGGAAGCCGAAGCTAAGGCCTTAAGCGGAATAGATACCGTTAAATATATTGATGAATTTAATGAAGAAACTGAGGACAGTCTTTTTAAAAACAGAATAACCGGGGTTTATCTGGATATGGAAAAGAGGAGATTTACAGACACCTCCCCTGCCCTTAAATTCGGCGGATTTTTAAAAGAGGCTTATCCCTATATTGAAATAAGGAATATTTACCCCTATCTGTCGGAGAAAAGAACTGTAAAATCCGAAGCCGAAAGGGAGAACATCAAAAAAGCCGTGGACATTACCCAAAAGGGCATTTACGCTATGATGAAAAACGTAAGGCCGGGTATGTATGAATATGAGCTTGAGGCTTATTTTGACTTTGAGCTTAAAAGAGCAGGAGTTTTTGACAAGGCCTTTGCGTCCATAGTGGCCTCGGGCATAAACGGAACCGTCCTCCACTATTCAAAAAACACCGGTATAATTGAGGATAACAGCCTTGTACTCTGCGACGTGGGAGCCTCCTATAACCTCTACAGCGGCGACATAACAAGAACTTTCCCCTCAAAGGGCAAATTCACTCCCCGTCAAAGGGATATTTACAATATCGTCTTAGAGGGAAACTATATGATTCAGGATATGATTAAGGAGGATATTCCCTTTAAAAGCCTGAACGAAGCCCTTAAGGACTACTATGCAAGGGCGCTTAAGGCAATAGGCCTTATAAAGGACAAAGACGAGGTTAAAAAATATTACTGGCACGGTGTAAGCCACCTTTTAGGCCTTGAAACCCATGACGTGGGCCGTCACAACGAGGGGCTTTTAAAGGCCGGAACTGTTTTAACCGTAGAGCCGGGGCTTTATATAGCCGAAGAAGAAATCGGCATAAGAATAGAGGACGATGTTGTTGTAACAAAGAACGGCTGTCTCAATTTATCGGCGGACATTATAAAGAAGCCCGATGATATTGAGAATTTTATGCTGTAGCTTCGGCGGTGAAGTTTGAAATTAAGTAGTATAAGGAAAATCATTAAAAATCCACATTACAAAT
>JAJQFB010000068.1 GCA_021201395.1 Clostridiales bacterium
GGTGGCCTGGGTATTTTTTTAAAACCCCCCCCCACCCCCGTGCGGCCGTAAGCAGCAGGGCTTGTCCGCCCCATGGGTCCATATTCAAGGCAATTTTTAATTGCCTTGAATATGGAGCAGCCTTACCTTAGTTGTATATATTAAAAATCGGAGAGGATTTTATGGGAGTAATAAGGTTCAGCGAATATGTGGGCAGGGGCTATAAGGAATTTTGGTTTTTCAGGGGCAGATACAGAGTTGTAAAGGGGAGCAGAGGCAGCAAGAAGAGTAAGACAACGGCTCTTTGGTATATTTTGAATACGATGCTTTACTGCGAGGCAAATACTCTTGTTGTGAGAAAAACTTACAGAACGTTGAAAGACAGCTGCTTTACGGAGCTTAAATGGGCTGTGAACCGGCTTGGGGTCAGCGGTCTTTGGGGCTTTAAGGAAAGCCCTCTTGAAATGACCTATTTGCCTACGGGTCAGAAGATTTTTTTCAGAGGCCTTGACGATCCTCTAAAGGTCACGTCTATAACTACGGAGGTGGGGCGGCTTTGCTGGCTTTGGATTGAGGAGGCCTATGAGATAAGCAATGAAAAGGATTTTAATGTTCTTGACGAGAGCATAAGAGGGGTTGTGCCTGAGGGACTGTTTAAACAGATTACTTTGACCTTTAACCCTTGGAATGAAAGGCACTGGCTTAAGAGGCGTTTTTTTGATGTAGAGAGTCCTGAAATTTTGGCAATAACCACTAATTACTTAATGAATGAATTTTTGGACGAGGCGGATATAAGGCTTTTTGAGGATATGAAAATAAGGAACCCTGCAAGGTATCAGGTGGCAGGGCTTGGAAACTGGGGAATTTCGGAGGGGGTTGTATATGAAAACTGGGAGGAAAAAGACTTTTCGGTTTCCGAGATTATTAAAAATAAAGGTGCGGATGTGGTTTTCGGACTGGATTTCGGCTATACAAATGACCCGACGGCCTTGTTCTGCGGAGTTTTGTTAAAGGAAAAAAAGGAAATATATGTTTTTGATGAGCTTTACGAAAGAGGGCTTACCAATTTTAAGCTTGCCGAAAGGCTTAAGGCTATGAGATACGGCAAAGAAAAAATAAGGGCGGATGCCGCTGAGCCTAAGAGTATTGAGGAGCTGAGGTGGCTCGGCATAAAGGGCATAAGGGCGGCGAGAAAAGGAAAGGACAGCATTAACAACGGTATACAGTTTATACAGGGCTTTCATATTATTATACACAGAAAGTGCTATAATTTTTTGACGGAAATTTCCAATTATTGCTGGGAAAGCGACCGTGAGGGACGGAAAATCAACAGGCCGAGAGATGAATTTAACCATCTTATGGACGCTATGAGATACGGTCTTGAGGAAGCTATTACAGGCGAAAGAATAAGCTTTTAACGGAGGGATTTTGTGTTTGATTTTTTTAATTCTTTGACGAAGCAGGCAAATGCTATTATTGAAAACGGAGCAAAAAGCGTTATGTCGGACAGGCGTTTTATAGAGAGGGAGATTGAAAAATTCCTAAGCTCCCCTGTCAGGAGGGATATGCTGACGGGAGAAAAATATTATATGGGCGAGCAGGATATTTTAACGAGAAAGAGGACTGTTATAGGGGAGGGCGGAGAGCTTACCGAGGTTGAAAATCTTCCCAACAACAGGCTTGTGGACAATCAGTTTTCACGTCTTGTGGATCAAAAGACAGGCTATTTTTTAGGCAGACCCTTTACGGTTAGGTGTGAGAACGTCCGGTATGAAAAGGAGCTTAACCGTATTTTCGACAGCGAATTTTTAAAAACTCTCAGGCTTATTCTTGAGGACTGTTATCTGGGCGGAATAGGCTGGCTGTACATATTTTATGACGAGGAGGGGAAGCTTTCATTCAGGCGGTTTAAGCCCTATGAGATTTTACCTTTCTGGAAGGACGAGGAACACAGGGAGCTTGATTTGGCTGTAAGGATTTACAGAATTTACGGCTATGACGGAGAGAGGGACAGCTTTAAGGACAAGGTCGAAGTTTACGGAAAAGACGGAGTCAGATTTTACGAGATGAACGGTCAAAGGCTTATTGAGGACGGAGAAGCCCCGTTCAGACCCTATGCTTTTACGGAAGATGAGGACTACGGCTTTTCGGAGATTCCCCTTGTGGCTTTTAAGGCCAACAGCAAGGAAATACCTCTTATAAAAAGAGTTAAGGGCTTACAGGATGCTTTGAATACGGCAAGATCCGATTTTATGAACAATATACAGGAGGACTGCCGAAACACAATACTTGTTATAAAGAATTACGACGGCGAGGATTTGGGACGGTTTAGGCAGAATTTAAGCCAGTACGGTGCCGTTAAGGTAAGAAGCATAGACGGCTGCGACGGGGGCATAGATACCCTTAAGGTGGATATAAATTCCGAAAATTACAAGGAAGTCTGCGATATGCTTAAGAAAGCTATTATCGAAAACGGCGGCGGCTATGACTCAAGGGACGAAAGATTCTCGAACAATCCAAATCAGCTCAACATAAAAGCTATGTTTTCGGAGATAGATATTGACACAAACAACACGGAAACGGAGTATCAGTCGGCTTTTAAGGCTTTATTGAAATTTGTTTCCGATTATCTTTCAAACAGCGGCAAAGGGGACTTCGGCGGAGAGATGGCTGAAATTATATTTAACAGAGATGTTCTTATAAACGAAAGCGAGGCCATAAACAACTGCCGCCTGAGTATGGATATTTTATCTAAGGAAAGTATTATTGCCCAGCACCCTTGGGTTAGGGACGCAAGGGCAGAGCTTGAAAGAGCGGAAAAGGAAGTTGAAAAGGAGAGAAATAAGAGCAATCCTGTCTTTCAGACGGCAGACGTTAAAGAACCGTCAAACAGTGCAACAGACAAAAATACGAATGGAGGAATGAGGTTATGAAAGAGAAGCTGTCAGAATTAGGGCTTACGGAAGAGCAGATTTCACGGGTTATTGAAATTATCGGCTCGGCAGGCAGCGGAAGCGGTGAAAACAGCGGAAACATCGGAAACGTCGGAAACGGCGAAACGGAAAGGCTTAAGCAGGAAATTATTGAGTACAAGGAAAGAATTAAGGAGCTTGAGGCTCAGAGCGTTATCGACGATGAGCTGAGAAAAGCCGGAGCGAGAAATGTAAGGGCAGTAAGGGCTCTTATCGATTTTGAGAACCTTGAAATTCAGGGCAGCAAGGTTACAGGCCTTGAAGAGCAGATTAAGGCACTTACGGCAGGAGAGGACACTGCCTTTTTGTTTTCCAAAAAACAGGGGCTTAAGGGCGTAAAGCCGGCCTTTTCTTCGGGCAAGCCGAGCAAAAAGGATTTTAAGGACTACAGCTATGACGACTGGGACGAGTACTTTAAAAGAAAAGGATAAATAAAGATTAAGATAAAAAGGAGAGATGACGTATGAGTAAATTTAATGTTACAAGCTTTAATTCTCAGGCTTTCGGGGCATATATAAATACTATACCTCAGGTCAATAAAAACGAGCTTATAAAGAGCAGGGCTTTAAGCGTAAACAGTGAGATTAAGAGGATTTTTGCTTCACAGACGGGAACGGCCTACGCTGTTCTGCCTATGTACGGCCTTTTGGGCGGCGATGCTTTAAACTATGACGGAGGAACGACAATTACAGCCGACACAACAAATACCTATGAGAGAGGCGTTGTGGTTGTAGGCAGGGCTAAAGCATGGCTTGAGCAGGACTTTGCAGAGGACATAACAGGCGGAGCGGGCTTTATGGACAATGTAGCCGGTCAGGTAGCCGAATATTTTGACGGAGTGGATCAGGATATTCTTTTGGCTGTTTTAGAGGGCATTTTTAATATGACGGACGATGAGGGCGTAAGCTTTGCGGATTATCATACACTTGATATTTCCGAAACGGACGATGGCTGCTGTGGAGCCACTACTCTCAATACGGCTGTACAGAAAGCCGGCGGCAACAACAAGAGCAAATATACAATCTGCATTATGCACTCGGCTGTGGCCACAAACCTTGAGAATCTGAATATGCTTGAATATCTCAAATACACCGACAAGGAGGGTGTTCAGAGAAGCTTAAACATAGGAACATGGAACGGAAGAACCGTTCTTGTGGACGATTCCATGCCTGTTGAGGAAAATTCCGACGGCGAAAGTATTTATACAACATATATTTTGGGCAAGGGCGCCTTTGACTATGCCGATGTGGGGGTAAACGTACCCTATGAAATTTACAGAGACCCTTTTACAAACGGCGGCCAGGAGACATTTATAGCAAGATCGAGAAAGTGCTTTGCACCCTACGGAATAAGCTATATTAAAGCCAATCAGGAAAGTCTTTCACCCACAAATTCAGAGCTTTCCGACGGAAGCAACTGGGAGATTGTAAATGACGGTATGGACGAAAAGACATATATCGACCATAAGGCCATTCCCATTTGCAGAATTATTTCAAAGGGCTGATTTTATGTATGATGAAATTGTTGAAAGACTTATAAGCTTGGGCTGCAGCTATGACAGTGAAAATGACGACACACTGCTTTATGAGGAGATGGCAAGGGGGAAAGAGTTTGTTCTTTACTCCTGCAATTTAAGCTCGATACCCTCTGAGATAGAGGGAGCATATATCGATATTGTCTGCGGATATTTCTTGAGGAGCAAGCTGTATGGCGGTGCTTTAAGCGGTGAAAACGGCGAGGGTATTGTTTCAAGGATAACAGAGGGCGATGTTACCGTTGAATATGCTGCCGACAAGGAGGTCAGCACCTACGAAAGAGTTGACGGTCTTGTTTCACGGCTTCTTGACAAGGAAATGGAGCTTACATCCGTCAGAAAAATAAAGTGGTAGTGGAGGGGATAATGTGAGAGATATAAGCAGCGAGGCGGCGAGTCTTTATGAGGGAACCTTTACGGCCTATGAATTTATCTCTGTAACAGACGAAACCACGGGAATTGTTACCTCTGTTAAAACGGAATATATAACCGATGAGCCTTGCCGTATAAGCTATGAGAGCATAAACGAAAACAAGCAGAGCCCTTTTCCCGGCTATAAAAGCCAAAAGGCTAAGCTGTTTTGTTCTCCCTCCGTTGAGGTTAAGGCAGGGTCGGAGGTTGTTGTTACTCAAAACGGCATCAGCGAGGAGTTTGTTTCAAGCGGAGCGGCGGCTGTTTATGTGGGACACAGCGAGGTTATTCTGAATATTAAAAATGTGGGGTGAGGTATATGGTTAATGATTTTATAATCGGAGCGGCATCGGCTCTTAAAGGGCCGGGCTATCCTATTTATATTGAAGAAATCCCCATGAATTTTAAAAGACCCTGTTTTACTCTTAAGGCCGAGGCGGTTAAGGTTGAACCTTATTTAAGCGGATATTTTAAGGAAACGATAACCGTGGGAGCGGAGCTTTATATGTCGGAGACGGAGGAAAGCACCGAAAGCTATGAAGAGGGCAGGAATTACCGTATTGCGGAAATCGAGGCGGAGATATATGAGGCTTTGAGATTTGTGGAAGCAGACGGAAAGCTGTATTGTGCCAAAAATATGAGTTCTCAGAGAAAGTCTCAGGTTACATCGGGGAATACTCCATCCAATGTTGAGGGACTGGGGGCTATTCTTCTTGTTAAGGCGGAGTACAGCAGATTTGTTAAAAAGGTTATTACCTCTGAGGACGAGGGCTATATGGAAGAATTATATGACTATTATAACCTTTAAAGCTTTAAATTAAAAAAGGAGAATGTTATGGAAGATAATGAAAAAACCGAGAACAAATTCAGCAAAGAGGCTCTTATAAAGAGCAGACTTTTCAAAGACAGACGGGATTTGGTTTTGGCTGTTTTGGAGGACGGAAAAGAGTATACAAAAACAGAAGCCGAAGAGTTAATCGGCGGCTATCTTAATAAGGAGGTAAGGTAAAGTGGCAGCAGGCGGAGGAACATTTGTAACGGAAAACAAGGCATTACCGGGTGCTTATATTAATTTTATTTCAAAAGCGAGAGCCTTAGGGACTGTAGGCGAAAGGGGAATCGTTGCTTTTTGTTATTCTACGGGCTGGGGCAGCGGCGAGCTTATAAGCGTTTCGGCAGAGGATTTTCAGACGGACTGTCTCTCTCTTTTGGGCTACAGCTATACTGACGATGAGATGCTTCCCCCGAGGGAGATTTTTGCCGGAGGGGCAAGCGAGATACTTCTTTATACGGGTACGGAGGGAACGGCGGCGTCCGCTGCATCCGGTTCTCTTACCGTTAAAGCGGTTAAAGGGGGAACAAGGGGCAACAGCATAACCGTTACCGTTACCGTTGATGTGGACGATGAGAGTCTTTATGTTGTTAAAACATATGTGGACGGCACTCTTGCAGACAGCCAGACGGTGGAAAGTGTTGATGATTTTGAAACAAACGATTTTATTTCCTTAAGCGGAACACTTTCGGCAAGCTCGGGCATTACACTTTCAGACGGAACGGACATAAGCCTGACGGGAACCGTATATTCAACATTTTTAGGGCTTATTGAGGCTGAGAGCTTTACGACTGTTCTCTATGACGGAACCGACAGCACAACAAAGGGGCTTTTTGACAGCTTTACGGAGAGGCTTCGTGACGATGAGGGATATAAGGTTACCTGTGTACTCTATGACTATGAGGCTGATTATGAGGGCGTCATAAATGAAACAACGGCTCAGGAGCTTGTGTATTTTACGGCAGGGGCAGCGGCAGGAGCCGATATAAACGAAAGCCTTACAAATACGGCCTACAGCGGAGAATATTCCGTTTCCGTAAGCTATACAAGGTCTCAGCTTAAGGCGGCTGTTTCAAACGGAGAGTTTGTCTACTATAACGATTTGGGTACCCTCAGGGTTCTCAAGGATATTAACTCTCTTGTGTCTGTTACAACGGACAAAAACAGTGATTTTCAGAATAATCAGGTTATAAGAGTGCTTGACGCCATAGGAAACGATGTGGCTAAGATTTTCAATGACTATTATTTGGGCAAGGTTCAGAACGACACTCTCGGCAGGGACATTTTTAAGAGCGAGGTTATAGAGTACTGCAATAAGCTCCGGAGTATGAGGGCCATAGACGAGTTTTCGGCTGATGATGTTACGGTTGACAAGGGCGGCGAAAAGGGCGACGTTGTTGTCAATTTCTATGTAGAGCCTGTTTCGGCTATGGAGAAGCTTTATATGACTTGTATAGTAGAGTAAGGTGGTTGGAGTTAATTTCGGGTGTGGCAATAGTCACGCCTGCGGCAGACACTTCCCCTTAAAAGGGGAAGCAAACGGCTTTGTTACAAAGACGTACTATAGGAGGGATTAGATGACTTACACTCAGACATTAAAGGCGTGGGACGCTGTCAACGGGGCTATGGGTTGTGTGTATGCCAAGGTTGACGGGTCTGTGGAGGAAATGTTTTATGTTAAGGATATTGAGGCAACAATAACAAAGAAGAAGTCAGAAATTAAGGTTTTGGGACATGCGGGAACAAAGACTAAGGCTACGGGCTGGTCGGGAACGGGGACTATGACTATGTATTACTGTACGTCATATTTCCGTAAGATGATGCTTGAATATGCCAACAAGGGGATTGATACATATTTTGATTTATACATCGAAAATGAGGACCCATCCTCTGAAATAGGTACACAGCGAATTTGGCTTAAGAGAGTCAATATAAATACCGTTAATATCGGGAAGCTGAATACGGATTCTACGGAGCTTTCCGAAACAATTGACTTTACCTTTGACGGGGTTTCGATACTTGAGAGCTTTGACGAGGTTGAGGGAGAATAATTAAAACTTTTTTATGGGCGGTGCGGATTTTGCACCGCCTGCGTTTAAAAAAAACGGAGGAAAACAGAATGACTGTTCAGGAATTTTTGAATATAAACAGAGTTGACAACATTTATTCGGAAGTATCGGTTTCAAGGCGGATATGCAATGAAAAGGGAGAGCCTTATTTATTTAAGATTAAGGCACTTACCCCTGAGGAATTTCAGGGAGCCAAAAACAGAGCGGCTAAGGGAAAAGGAGATTTAAATTCCTTTAAGGCGGCTGTTGTTATAGGGGGCTGTAAGGAGCCTAATTTTAAGGACGCCGAGAGCATAAGGCTTTTAGGGGTTAATACGCCTGAGGAATATTTAAGGAGGGTTTTGCTTACGGGAGAAATTTCCTGTCTTGCAGGAGAGATTTTAAAGCTTTCGGGGTTCGGTGACGGCTTTGGGGCTTAGAGAGTTTTTTTGGAGGGTAAGGAAAAATATGTCTTTATATCGAAAAGGATAAGGGACGAAAAGGGACGTCCCCTCGGATTTCTTATAAAGGGGCTTAGGGAAAGAGATATTGAAGAAATAAAGGCGAAGTCTGAGAAAGAATTTATTTTTGAGGTTATAAAGAAAGGGTGTATTCTGCCTGAATTTAAGGAAAATTATGAAATAGAGCAGGGACTTTTGGCAGGGGAGGCCTACGGGCTTTACAGTGAAATAATTAAAGCAGGGGGTCTTGACTTAAGCCTTAAGGAGCTTAAAGGTCAGGTTAGCAATATGCTTTTAAGGGGAGAAGCCGAGGCGGTTTACTGCTGTTTGGCGGCTTTTGAGATGGGGATAAGGCCTAAGGATTTTGCGGGGTTTGACAGAAAAGAAAGAGCCTGTATAGAGGCCTTTATAGATGAAAAGGTCAGAATAAGGAATAAAAAGGGGTGGTAGGCTATGGCTTTGGAGCTGATTGTAACTCATAATAATGAAAGCTGCGACATAGGGGAGTTTTGTGTCGGAAGCGTGAAGCTTTGCTATTATAAAAGCGGAGAACCCTCAAGTCTGGAGTTTTCCGTGGCAAGGGATTTGTCGGAGAAGTTTTTCGGCTTTTACGAGGGGGACTCCGTAGGGCTTATTGCCGACGGGACGAAAATGTTTTACGGCTACATTTTTACAAAGAGCCGCACAAAGGAGCAGATTATAACCGTAAAGGCCTATGACCAGTTAAGGTATTTGAAAAACAAGGACACCTATATTTATTACGGTCAGACGGCGAGCTCCCTGCTTAGGCTTATAATAGACGATTACAGGCTTGAAGCGGGGGAAATAGAGGAGTCGGGGTATGTTCTGCCTGAGAGGATAGAGTCTAACCAAAGTCTTTTTGACATTATACTTACGGCGGTCAGTCTTACGAAAAAGGCCGCAGGGAAAGAGTTTATACTCTATGACGATTACGGCAGGCTCTGCTTTAAAAATAAGGAAAATATGGAGCTGCCCCTGCTTGCCAAAGAAGAAATGGACGGGCTTATAGATTTTACTTATGTCACAAGCATAGACAGCGGCACCTATAACAGGGTAAAGCTGTTTTTAAGCAGGGAGGAAAGCAGTTGTTTCAGTGCCGAGGACTCGGAGACCATAGATGAATGGGGGATTTTGCAGTATACCGAGGTTTTGACAAGGGAAAACCTTTTAAGCGGTGCGGCTTCGGCGGAGATGGCACAGAGCATTTTAGCGGAGAAGAACAGAAGAACCCAAAGCCTTGTGATTGAGGATGTGGGGGACACAACCGTCAGAGCCGGAAGCAGGATTTGGGTCTGTCTTTCAGGTGAGGGCGAAATTGCAAAGACGGCCTATGTTGAGAGGACGGTTCATACATTTGAAAACGGGCTTCACAGAATGAAGCTTAATATAGATTTGGAGGGATAGGGACAGAGATGAGAATGGCGGAGGCAATAAAGGAAATTTGCAAAAACCAGACGGAGGCAGGGTATCCGGCGGATTTTTTAATCGGGACGGTTACGGCGGTTGAACCCTATGAAATAAGGGTAAACGAGAAGCTTACACTTACGGAGAGCTTTCTTGTTTTTACGGAGACGGCCTACGGGAACGGTTACGGTTTGGATATTGACGACAGAGTTGTTATGTTATCGTCAAACGGCGGTCAAAGATATCTTGTTATAGACAGAGTGGCGGAGGCGGATTAAAATGGAGAATTTAAGGGAGCTTTTAAATATTTATTTTTCCGAGGATGCGGAGAGGGCAGAGGAGGCAGAGGGGACAGACAGCGGCGAGGGGGCTGTGTATGAAAATACATATGAAAGTATTTTTAACACATTTAATAAGGAAGAAAAGTATATTACAAATGTATTTAAGGACATTTTGAATGAGAAAAAGGGCGGCATTTTTGCTTCGGCAGACAGCCCCGAAGCGGTTGTTGAAAGGGCTTTTCGGGGAGCCGGAAAAGCAGGGGATTTTAATGCTTCGGCCTATTATAATCAGGTTGGAGGCGGCTTAAGCTCCGAAAAGTATTTTTTTGAGGAAAAAGCAAAGGAAGCGGAAGAAGCCGCCTATAAGAACGGCGGCAGCTATTTAAATGAGATTGAAAACAATATTTTAAACAGAAATGTGAGCAATGACGAAAATATCCGGAATAACAGCAGTTTTTACAATGAGGCCGGAGGTACGTCTGCGGCGGATACAGAGGATATTTTTGACATATCTCACGATATAAATAAAACCAATGTTTATGGGGGTTCGGCAAACAGTTTTTTTGACAATTCTCAAAATGAGGAAGAAGAAAACAGTGTGTTGTCGGAAAACATTTTTAACTATGACTATAAGAACGGAGGGGCAGAGGAGACTGTGGGCAGGGCAGGCTTCTCTGCTTTTGTACCCTCCCAAGGGGCTTTTGCCGAGGAAGTTTCAAATATATTAAATGAGAGCGGCAGGAGCGAAAATATAAATGATGTTTTAAACAACTATTATGGAAACACAGAAGGCAGCCGCAGCATCACAAACAACATAAGCCCTACCTTTAACCTTTACGGAGGGAACGGAACGGGGGAAATCGATATTGACGAAATTGCGGAGAAAATAGGGGAAATGCTTGCCGAAGCGGCGGCAGGCTCCGCCGACGGATTTTACGGATAAGGGGGCTTTGGTATATGTACAGATTTATAATTGACTATGAATACAGGAGCATAACGGCGGAGCTTCCCATAGCACCGGAGGAGATGGTGACGAAGCTTGAGGGAAAGACAACCGTTATAGACCTTGTAAATTCCGGGGAAATAAGTATTCTTAAGGACATAGGTTTGAGGAGCATAGGCTTTAGGGTTTTGCTGCCTAAGAATGAAAATGTGGGGGTTACATCGGCGGAATTTCACGAACCTCTTTATTTTCTTTCTCTTTTCAGGAATGTTATGGCGGACAAAAAGCCTTTGAGGCTTATTATTTTAAGAGAGATGCCCGACGGAACAAGCATATTTAACGGAGATATAAGTCTGAGCTTAGACGGCTATACCGTTACGGAAAAGGGCGGTGAAGAGGGGGACTTTTATGTTGATTTGAATTTTAAGGAATACAGGAGCCTTGACACCGTAAAGACGGTTATTTCTTCGGGAGAGGTTTCCGAGGAAACGGTCAGGGAAACAAAGGAGACGGCTAAGACCTATACCGTTGTTTCAGGGGACTGTTTGTGGAATATTGCTAAGGCACAGCTTGGGGCAGGGGAGTTGTATACGGAGATTGCGGAGATGAACGGGTTGGAGTATCCTTATGTTTTGAGCGTGGGGCAGGTTTTAAAAATTGGTTAGAGTGGTTGGGTGGTGTGAATTTCCGTGTCGGCGAGGGTAGTACCCTATCGTCTGCCTACGGCAGACACTTCCCCTTGAAAGGGGAAGCCGGTGGCATTGGATTTTGCTTTACATATTTTTTGGAGGTGGGTTTATGGTACCTGCGGTTAGTGTTATTCAGGAGGCTTCCTCTGTTACGGCTTCTTACACATATAAGCTTGAGGAGGACTGTGTCAGGGGGTATGTTGACGATTTGGAGGCTGTTAAGCAGGCGGTTTTTAAAATACTTATGACGGAGAGGTATAAGTATGTTATATACAGCTTCAATTACGGTGTGGAGCTTGACCGTGTTATGGGACGGGGAAAGGCTGAGGCTAAGGCTCTTCTGCCGGGGATAATTAAAGACGCCCTCCTTGCGGACAGCAGGATTAGGGACGTAGGAGATTTTGAATTTTACGATGTTGACAGCAGCAGCTTAGGGGTCAGGTTTACGGTTCTGACTGACTACGGAGAAATAAGCACGGAGGTGAGTGCAGATGTTTGAGAGTATGACCTTTGACTATATTATGAAAGAAATGCTCAGCGAGGTAAGCAGCGAGTTTGACAAGAGAGAGGAGCATTATTTACGACGCCCTTGCTCCTGCGGCTGCGGAGCTTGCCCAGCTTTACGCTGATTTGGACGGAATATTGAATCAGGTTTTTGCCGACACGGCAGGCAGGGAATATCTCATAAGGAGAGCCTATGAAAGAGGGATTATACCCTATGAGGCAAGCTGTTCTCAGATTAAGGGAAGCTTTAACATTGATGTGGGGCTTGAGGTAAGGTTTAATCTGGGGGACGTTAATTTTGTGACCGTTGAATATGTTGAAACGGACGACGACGGCTATTATGTTTACCTGCTTGAGTGTGAAACGGCAGGTACGGCAGGGAACGTAACGGGGACGCTTATACCCATAGACAATATTTCGGGGCTTACATATGCGGAGGCAACGGAAATAACTGTTTACGGAGATGACGAAGAGGACACTGAGGATTTTAGGGAGAGGTATTTTGACAGCATTAACAATATAGCTTTCGGGGGCAACATTGCGGACTACAAGGAGAAGGTCAAGGCTATGGACGGCGTAGGAAGCGTCAAGGTTTACAGAGCCGACGACTGGCTCGGAGCCGGAACGGTTAAGATTGTAATAACCACATCTGAGAATACGGAGCCGTCGGAGGAGCTTGTTGAAACCGTAAAGGAGGCCTTAGACCCCTCTGACAGAGAGGGCGAGGGAGTGGGCTTAAGCCCCATAGGCCACATTGTAACGGTTGCGGCGGCGGAATCCGCATCATTTGACGTAAGCTGTACTCTCAAAACAGACGGAACCAACGACAGCCTTGAGGAGGACGTTTCCGAGACTTTAAGCGAATATGCCGAGGAGCTTAACGGAGAATGGGAGGACGAGGACAGCATAACGGTTTACATATCCGGCATTATTGCCCGTCTTGTTTCCGTTGACAGCGTTATAGATGCTTATGACGTGTGTATAGACGGCTCCGAAGAAAATTTGGAGCTTTCTGACGACTGTATAGCGGTTCTCGGAGAGGTTACGGTAACGGAGGTGACGTAATAAATGGGCAGGAATAATAAGCTGATTGACTGCCTTCCTTTTTACGACAAGAGGACAGGGGAATTTCAGGCTCTGTGCGAAGCTGAACAGAAGCAGATTGACGCTTTGTGGGATAAAAACCGGTGGATTTTAGACGAGAGCTTTGTTATTACGGCTGAAAGCGAGGGGCTTGAAAGGCTTGAGGCTATGCTTGGGCTAAGCTCAAGAGGGCTTGAAATTTCGGAAAGACGGGAAAACATTATTTTTAAGCTTATGGGGGATTTGCCCTATACTATGAACACCGTTTACAGGCGGCTTAAGCTTTTATGCGGAGACAGCTTTGTGTTTGAATACGGAAGCAGCGATTATACACTTAAGGTCAGGCTTGGGCTGTCGAATTTATATCAGTATCAGGTTATAAGGAAGCTGCTTCTTAAGATACTGCCGACGAATATAAGCCTTGATATGGAGGTCTTATTTAATACCCACGGTGATTTTACGGCAATGACCCACGGAGCAATGGCGGCGTATACTCATACCGAGCTTAGAGAAACCGAGTTTTAAAGGAGGATTGGGATAATGGATTATACAGAAGTTTACGGCTTTAAAAAGCCCGAGGACGATGATTATTACAATGTACAGGATTTTAACGACAACATAGACATTATAGAAACGGAGCTTGAGGACAGGCTTTCTCTTACAAAGGGCGGCTATATGACGGGAATAATAAATTTCGGAGAGTATGGCGATGAGATCGGCTGGATAGGCAATTACAACGGAAATCTTATGGTTTCTTCTACGGATATTACCCTTGTAACGGAATGCTCTACTACAAATTATTATTATACATCGCGGAACGGTTATAATTTTGTTAATATTGAAAAGGTATTTAAACCGGCAGCTGTTACCGTGGCGGCTTATCTTTCCGATGATGAATATAAGCAGGGAGCGGACTGTGTAAGCACAACGGAAACGGGGGACAAGGCGGCCATTATTGAGGCCGTAGAGGCCTGCCCCGAGGGAGGAGTTGTAAGGCTTCTGCCGGGGGAATATGTTATTACAAGAGATTTATGCGATGGAGCGGAAACAAAATCCATTGACCTTAATAAGGCAATAACCATAACGGGAGGCTCGGCGGCAGGGGTTGTCTTGCGTCAGGAGGGAGAAATAGACGTTCCTGCGGTTATATTTAAGGTTTTGGCGGAGAATGTGTCAATAGAGGATATGACCCTGCGTATGCAGATAGACAGTAATTCTGAGGCGACAGTGCTTATATCCGTTATGGCAAGCTGCACCTCAATCAGGAGATGTGTTTTTGAATCGGAGGCGGATATATCCTGCGTCAGCAACACAATACAGTTTTACTATGACGAGGACGTTACAACGGTTAATCCCGATGATGAAAGCGGTTATATATTGGAGGGGGTTACAATAGAGGACTGCCGTTTTAATGTGGACTATCCCTCTCTCGTTCCCGATGAAAGCTCCATAACGACCGCAGAAAGCCAATATTGCGATTTTATAAGAACGGACAACGTAAAAATAAGCGGCAGAATTTACGGAAATACCTCGGCTAAGAGGTTTATTGCTTTTTATAATTCCCTTGATGATATTGCCTATGATGATGATTTGGCCGTATTCGGCTGCGGTGCCGTCAGGAGCGGCGGATATTACGGGGACGAGGTTAGGAGCTATGGAGCTTAGGCTTACTGAAAGATTTATTTAAATGTGGACAAATACATTGTGGAAATATTTGGAAAAGCGTGGGATAATAGAGTTGTAGGCAAATTTTGGAAATTTGCTGATTATAATTGCATCAAGGAGGAACAAAATGAAAGATATGAAAGAAATGGTTGAGAAATTGGCCTATTTGCGGCTGGACGAGATTCCCGAGGAGAAAAAGAGCGAATTCAGACTTAAGGATTTTTGCGGATGGCTTGAGGGAGAGGAAAGAGAGAAGCTTAATGATATTTTAGAGGAAAGAATATCGGAACAGGACAGACGGGAGAGGGATATATACATAAGAGGCTTAAAGGACGGCTTTGTTTTGGCGAATTTTCTTGCGGGCTGAGTATGGGATATTGAGGACTGATGTGTATACAAGCCGTAAAATATGGAAAAGTGTCTGAAAAATAATTTTTTTATGCGATGGTTAAAGTCAGGTTTAAAAGAGGGGGTTTAGTGGGACAAGTATAGAAGTCTGTACAAGTTGTAGGGAAAATGCACAAAAAATTTCTTCCTTTTTTGTTAGGTTTGTAGAAAAGATATAAAATTAATTTAAAAAAATTTCTTTTTTCTATTGATTTTTTTGAAGTTGTGTTATATAATTATTAAAGCTATAATGTGTGTTTATAATCAGCTTTACTTTAAAATTAAAATTTGTCTGTTTTTGGCTTTTCGGTAGCGGCAAGACCGGGGACTCAAAAACGTGACCTTTAAGGAAAAAGAAAGGGCGCTTTTATAAACCCATTTTGTAGAAGCAAAACAGGCCGCAGGTCTTAAAAGGCCCAGAAATTTTATAAACGGAGTTTGACTTTTTACTCCTTTGCTTTGCGTAAGGGGTAAGGACTCACTGCATTGTATCCGTTTTATGGGTTTTAGAGGGCCTTAGTCAGACTAAACGGCCGAAAACTAAAAAAAGGAGTGAAATTAATGAAAAAGCGCAGACTTTTAGCTTGGGTTTTGACTCTCGCCATGATGGTGAGTTCAATATCCGTTACTTCTTTCGCGGAAGAGGCTGAAGCGGAGGCTGCTGCTGAGGAAGTGGTTTCGGGTTCTGCGGTTGAAGTCGAAGATGAAGCCATTGAAGCGGATGAAACCGAAGAATCAGCGGCTGATACCGATGATTCGGCCATCGAAACCGAAGAAGCAGAGTCGGCAGACTTACTCACAACCTCAGACGTTTATCAGTCCGGAGAGCAGTTTGTAACAGCAGGCGACTGGTCGGCAGCTACTTTCGGAAACAGCTGTGACGATACAAACATCGTTACAACGGATTCCGACGGAAACACTGCTTATAAAAACTGGGTAAACGCTGCAAGCGAAAGTACGGTTACCATGCACGCCGAAAAAGGTAAAATCGGCGACGGTACTGCTACAACAAACCAGGAAGGTATTGTAGTATACTATCAGCCCGTAAGCCTTGACGAAGACTTTACAATCAGCGCAACCGCAACAGTAAACGACTATACGGCAAATAACCAGGTGGCTTTCGGTCTTGAAATGAGAAACGAGGTTTTCGATAACTTAACGAACCCCTCTCAGAACCTGGGCGCATCTATCGCCGTAGGCGGCTTCAGACTCGGCAGCGGTACGCTTGACGCTATGGGCTTCTATTACAATGACGACGGCGTTTATGTTTCAACAAACAAGAGTGCAACCTATGCAACCGACTCGGCTTTATTTACAGGAAGCGGCGAGGCTCTTGCAGCAGGCGATTCCTTTGATCTTGAACTTTCATATAACGCAACCTTAGGTTTGGTAACGCTTACCTTTGACGACATTTCAACCTCATTTGCCATAAGCGACCTTGAAACAACGCTTACATTTGAAGATGAAATTTATGTAGGCTCTTTTGTTTCAAGAGAGGCCGACGTAACATTTACAAATCTTTCTCTTACAGTTGGTCAGGTAACTTACGAAGCAGGGGAATGGGTTAAGGGTCAGTCCTACCAGAGCAGCAACCCCTACACGATAACACCTACACTTGACGACAACGGTGACCCCACATCCGTTTCATTTACAGGCGGAGCAGGTGCTTCAAGCGGAAAGGTTTCCGACAATGACGAAGAATATGCTTACTATGTAAGCGAACTTGATGAGGACGCCAACTTTACACTTTCGGCTACTGTTTCCGTAGACCTGTATACGCCTACAAGCAGCAGCGAAAACCAGATAGCTTTCGGTATAGTTTTCAGAAGCACAATCGATACAAGTGATGCTTCATACACTGCAGCTTCGGGCTCAGACAGACATACGCCCTCGCTTATGCTTCACTTTGTTTCGGCTTCCAAGACATCATCGGCAGGCGACGACTACACAGGCGTAAATATAAGATACTTCCTGAAAGACGTAGCGGCTACCGATGATTCAGAAGGCATAACCTATACTTCGGCAAGCTATATCAATCTTTACAACACAGACGCAGGATACATCTCAACAGGTCAGACCTACGACATAAGCGTAGCTAAGTCCGGTACGGCTTACTTATTCACGGTAACCGACAACCAGACAGGCGAAACCTATTCGGGCTCTTTAAGCGACCCCAGTGTATTCTCCGGAACAATTTACCCCGGTTTCTTCGCAGCAAGAAGCGTTGACGTTACTTACAGCGACATCGACCTCTATGTAGACAACAGAGTAGTAACAGACCTTGAGGTTACAACTCCTCCCACACAGACAGAATACTATGTAGGCGAGAGCTTTAACTCAGACGGTATGGTTGTTACAGTTACATATGACGACGGCTCAAGCGAAGTAATCGATGACTATATTGCTACATATGACACATCGGCAGTAGGTGACACGGTTGTTACTCTTGTAAAGGGTTCCGCCGTAACTACAACACCTATTACTGTTCGTAAGAAGAATGTAACAAGCATTGAGCTTGACGTTGAACCTCTTATTAACAGATATTATGAATATCAGTTATTTACATATGACGGCATCAGCGGCACAATTACATTTGAGGACGGCTCCACAGAAGATATTGATGATGAAAACGTTCAGTATTATGTTGACGGCAGCGTTATCGACACAACAAAATATTGGACATCAAGCAATGCGGGAACAAAGACTGTTTATGTAGGCTATGTTGACACGGATACACAGTCGGCAAACGATGTAACGGCTTCCTACTCGATCAAAATCTATCCCTACACAATAACAGGCCTTTCCGTATATAAGAAGCCCAACAAGACAAGCTTTGCGGTAAACGAAGATTTCGACACCACAGGCTTAATAGTTCAGGGTATTTACTCTGACGGCTCAAATCTTTACTATGACTATATTTCATCAGACGCTTATACTCTTTCGGGCTATGACTCATCTACAGTGGGCACAAAGACAATAACCGTTACTCTTAATGCAGATTCAAGTATTAAGACCACATTTAATGTAAGCGTAAGTGTTCTTACGGTTTCTTCAACGGATATTACACACTATCCCAGAACATCTTATGTAAACGGAACAACAGTAGATGAAATCGAAGCCACATTCTTAAGCGACACTGTTATTACGATTACATACAGTGACGACACAACATATGAGCTTGATTCTTCCGAGTTTACTGTTGACGCAAGCAATGTTGTACCTTCCGTAAACGGAACCTATGATGTATATGTAACTCCTACGGATACTACTCTTACGGATTTCACGGTTGTAATCACAATTTGGGACGACACCGACTTCTACTGGAAGAGCGTAAGATTCGGTTCATCCTCAAGCGGTTCCGGCGTAACCCTTACAAATGCAGACGATTACGGCCTTGCCGAGAGTGCTTATATTTACTCGGTAGGCGGTACGGGTAAGATTACCAACTCTTACCATGACGGTATCGGCTACTACTATACAAGAGTAAACGCAGACAACAACTTCACCCTTTCAGGCGATGTTGAGGTTGAGAGCTATCTGTTTGACGGAACAAACTCAGGCCGTCAGGGACAGGAAGCTTTCGGTCTTATGGCAAGAGACGTTATTCCTCTTACACCGGCAGATGACTATTCATCAGATTCGGCCACATTTGAGGACTTGGGAACAACTGTAGTTGTTAAGACGGAAAACGCTAAGCTTGACGATAACGGCGAACCTATACCTCTTAACACAGGTACAGACTTCTACAGCGACATCGTTCTTGCCGGCGGCTATACATATGAAAGCTACGGAACACCCGACAATCCGCCTACTGCAAGACAGATTGAAAGAGCTAACTCCAACCGTATTAGGATGTTCATAAGATACGGCGTTGCAGCTTGGGACGGCTCGGACGTTTCCTCGGCAGGCTCCGACATTTACACATTGTATGACGGTTCCGAATTCGGCGACTATATTACAACATATGATCAGCTTTCCACAACAGCCGGCGCAGGCGAATGCTTCTATCCCAAGCTGGGCGATGTTTATCATATCGAGCTTTCCAGAATCAACGGCGGCTACTATGTTTCAACAACTATCCTTGCCGTGGGCGACGGAAATGCAGATTATGAAGACACTGTTGTAGGTCTTTCATTCAGCTGTGCTTACGCATACAGCGATGAAGAGCCTTTGACAATACAAAACGACGATACTATTTATGCAGGCTTCTTTGCTGCACGTTATGCTTCAATTAACGTCTCCAACATTGAGCTTTACGAATCATCTACGGATACCGACTACAACAGATCATCGGCATCAGATGATATTGAAACAGCAGGCGTAACACTTACATCAAGTCTTTACACATCAAAGACAGACTATACTCTTAAGGTTAAGACAAGCAATTCCTACGGCGGAACAGCTATAATTAAGGTTGACGATGAGATTATTGCCAATAATATTTTCTTGGGATCTAAGAATACAGCCTTTGATCTTACCCTTGAAGAAAACAATGTTTATAACATTACGATTTACTTTACACCTAACTCGGCAGGTAATTTGACATCTTACGATCCGATAACCTACACCTACAAGCTTTACTGCCTGTCTAATGTAGATATTGAAGGAGATACCATTTACGCTGCTCCCGTAGAAGGGGAGGGTACTCCCGATGCAGGTGTATACGGCTCCTTTACCGGAGCGGGCACCAAGGAAAGTCCTCTTGATATAGATGCCGCTTTGGCGGTTGTAAGCCAAGGCCAGACAATCGTTCTCCTTAACGGCACATATTTAAGAGACGAGGTTGTGGATATTACAGAAGCCAACTTCGGTTATGAATCACAATATAAGACTCTTAAAGCGGAAACCGACGGCGAAGTAACCATCGACTTACAGAGAAACGACGTAGGTATTTCTATCGACGGCGACTACTGGTGGGTTAAGGGTATTAAGTTCCTTAATTCGGCTGTAAGCTCAGAGGGCGGCGCACTTTCAGGATCTCACTGTATAGTTGAAAACTGTACATTTGCAGAATCCGGAACAACAGGCTTCCAGATTTCAGGTTCAAGCTCAGACGCATTCAAAGAATGGCCTTCATACAACCTTATTGTATACTGCGAGTCCTATAACTCTGTAGCAGGTTCTACAGGTACGGCGGACGGCTTCGGCTGTAAGCTTACCGTAGGAAACGGCAACATCTTTAAGAACTGTGTATCTCATAACAACGAGGACGACGGCTGGGATCTTTACACAAAGACAGCTTCAGGCCCCATCGGTGCGGCTCTTCTTGAGGACTGTATCTCATACGACGACTCATATTATCTTGTAACAGAGGATAATATCGGTGCTGATATGCTTTCTACAGCTCAGTACAACATTACTTACGGTTCGGCCGGAGTAAACAAGTCATCTGTAAGCGTTGGCGACAAGTTCTTATATCAGAGCGCATCAGCTTCCGGCAACGGCTTCAAGCTTGGCGGCGAGAGCGTATACGTTCAGCACTACATTAAGGACAGCTACGCATTCGGCAACAAGGCTAAGGGCTTCGACTCCAACTCTAACCCGGCTATGAAGGTTAGAAACTGTATCTCCTACAACAACGGCAACTGGAAGAAAGCTGTTGAAACATGGGGCTACACATGGTCAGTAACCTCAAAGACCCCCAGCACTGGCTCTAACTTCGGTCTTTACTCAAGCGTAACAGACAAGGTTTACAACTATAACCTTGACGGAGCTATCTCCGCAGCAGCTTCTCAGTATGACCAGATTGCTTCCTATTCATATGAAGTAGGCGAAGCTACAAACCAGGCTGAAAGTGCTGAAACTCTTACAACACTTTACAACACGGCTCAGGCTACAGACGCACTTAAGACCTATGTCCTTACTCTTAACAAGAACTTAACAGCTACACCTGTAAGCAGCGAGACAAACTATCTCGTAGGCGACACTTCCGCTTCTTCCTCATCTACATGGGGTTATACAAAAGAAGGCCACGCAATCACAGGTTATGCAGGATATAACTCAGAGGGCGATTTGGTAACAGCCGACTGGTTCGTATCATGTGACGAAGGCGACGGCGTAGGCTCAGACGGTTTCATCATTAATCACAACTCTGACGGTTCTTGGGATCTCGGCGACTTCCTTAAGCTGACGAGTGCTCATACATATACATATGATTCATCAGATGTTCCCGATTACAGTGATACATATGAATTGTTCTTCAACGGCGGTTCATCAAGCGGCTCAACAGACACAGCTACAGAGGCTACAACGGAAGCTACAGAAACAACAACTGCTTCCGCAAGCAGCTCCTCAAGCAGCTCTTCAAGCAGCTCAAGCGGTGGCGGTGGCGGTTCATACTATTCAGCAGGTTCTGCTTCCTCAACCACTACCGACGACACAACAACCGATGACACCGATGATACAGCGGTTGACAGCTCAACAGGCTCATCAAGCGGCCAATCAAGCTCAGGCAATGTTATCAATCCTCCTACAGAGGCAACAGCATCACCTGCGTTTGAGGATATTGCCAATAGAGCTTGGGCAGTTGACGCAATCAACAAGCTTGCTTCCTACGGAATTATCACAGGTGTTACATCAACATCATTCTGCCCCGACAACAATATGACAAGAGGCGACTTCTGTGTACTTATCAGCAGACTTTTGGGTCTTGATACGTCTACACTTGCAGCTCCTTACTCAGATGTAAGTCAGTCAACCTACTACTCAACATCTATCGCGGCAGCTACAAACGCAGGTATTGCTTCGGGCTACAATGATACAACATTTGCTCCTGCTCAGTATATAACAAGAGAAGAAATGTTCGTTCTTATCGCTAAGACATATGAATATCTCGGCGCAGACATCACAGCAGACGAGTCAGTTCTTGACCGGTTCAGTGATGCAGACGACATTTCCTGGTGGGCTGTTCCTTATGCAGCATATCTTGTTCAGGAAGGTATCGTAAACGGTACAGACGGTGCCCTTAATCCTTCCGTAGCTATCACAAGAGCAGAAACAGCAGTTATTCTCAGCAAAGTTTATGACGACGCTGTAGAAGTTTATGAAACACTTTTAGACCTTGCAGCAGCAGAAGAAGCTTTAGAGGCTGAAGAAATCGAAGAGACAGAAGACTCTGACGAAGAAGCAGCCGAAGAAGAAGCTTCAGAGGAAGAAACTAAAGAGGAAACCGAAGAAGCAGCCGATGAGGCAGCGGAAACGGCGGAAGACATTTCGGAAGAAGAAACCGAAGAAGCAGAGGCTTAAAATTCATAAATAAAAAAATAAAAAAACTAAACATAAGTTTCCCCCGGAGATTTTCTCCGGGGGTTTTTAAGTGTGACGGGCATGCCAAGGCTTCTGTGGTGAAAGTCCGCCGAGGGTCGGATGCAGGTATCCGAGAAAGACTTATTCCGCAAAGCAGGCGCAGGCAGAGTAAGCGGTCAATAATCAGGCGTTAAAAAATCCTCTTGTGTATTAGATAGTGTCTACACGAGTTTAGCTTAAAACTGACAACCAAATAGCAATGCATCGTATTTGAACAGAAGCGAGGAAAGAAGATGTATTTTTTGCGTATCTGGTGGCAATACCTCTCCATCTTTTCAGCCAAAGGAAAGCATTTTCAACAAGGTGTCTGATTTTATATAAATATTTATCATATTCTCGTTGTTCAATTCTGCTTTTCTTTGGCGGGATAACAACATTCATACCGGCATTTACGGCATAACTAATTATTTTATTGGTATCATAGCCTCTGTCGGCAAGTAGATTTTCGGCAGTTATTCCTTCAATAAGATGGATAGCCTCTTTGCAATCAGATTGGCTGCCTTTTGTGATAATAACTCTGAGTGGCATACCATTCGAATCCACGGCAAGGTGAATCTTTGTGTTGAGCCGCCTTTTGCTCCGGCTGCGTGCGGATGAACCTTACAATGACTTGCTCTATCATTAGCTATTCATAATCAGGGTCATCTATTAAGGCTTCATGGACTTTTTTCCAAGTTCCATTATCACGCCAACGTCTAAAATGCTGATGCACAGTACCCCATTTCTCATATTCGGGAGGCAAATCTCGCCACGGCGCACCGGTGCGAAGAATCCAAAATACGGCATTTATAAAAGTCCTATTATCTTTTGCAATTCCTCCCCATTGACCTCTTTGTCCCGGTAATAAAGGTTCAAGAATTGTCCAAGCTTCACCGCTTATATTGTGTCTGTGAAGTAAATTTTTCATAGTAACGCCCCTTTCGATTTGTTACTATTATTTTATCACATTTTTGCGCTTGTCAATCTTGTGTAGACACTATCTAGGACAATGTGAAAAAAATACAAAAAAATAATCCCGTTCAGCCGCCGAAAATCACTCCGCATATTTGCCACCACACATATTGTTCAAAGATGGCAAATAAAGGAATAAATCCGAAAACCATGCAATACCTTATGGGACATTCCGATATTGGCATAACCCTGAATATATATACTCATACAACACTTGAAAACGTGTTTGACGAAGTACAGAGAGCAGAGCAAATCACATAAAATATTTACTATCGATTTTACTGCTTTTGACAGGTCGCATACGGGGCAATACGGTGCGAAATGGGGCGTTCTTAAAATTGAAAACCCTGACAAATAAGCCAAAAACCGCACAAATGAGGGATTTTTAAATACGAGAGCTGAAAGTTGTATTGACTTTTGTAAAAAAAATGGGGTATAATGGGTATGTAAAATTGTTTATTGTTACTATGACTGTTAAAGTATACTTTAGTAGGAAAATGCTGCTAAAATGTAATGTGAAAGTCAAAAACAATACAATTTGGCAATTATCGGTTATTCACTTTAATAATTAGTTATTCTGTATTCTGCTGGCAAAGAGTTTTGCAAGTGATTAACAGAATTATCCGAGGGAGATATGATATATGAAATTGTCAGATTCACAAATTGATAAATTTGATCGAAATCAACAAATAACTGCCTTAAATATTATTTTGGATTTTTTAAAAAAGGTTGACAGGAGTGTTGCCAAATATAAAGAGGCAAACCAAAAAATTGTTGATTTAACGGCAGAAACAGAAAAAATGAAAAAGGGAGTTTCAGCGGCGGTGATAGCTATTTGTTCAATAACAGCGTTTATTTTTCTGTTATTTTTTGCAGGTTTTAATTCTGCAGTCACTCTTGTAGTAATATGTTTGGCAACATATTTTGTTGTTGATATAACATATTTATCTAAAAATAGGAAAGCACGGGCAGCAGAGTTTTACAATCAATCTTTTCCGGCTTTGACTGATGAAAAAGCTGCTGCGGAAGCAGAACTGATTGAAATACAAAATTCTGATGACACATATAATGCCAACCTGTTATTGCCGGATGAATACATATCAATTGAAAAGGTACAGTCATTACTGGATTTACTAAATCAGCGGAGAGCAAGAACAATTTCAGAAGCTATAATTCTCTATGAACAGATGGTTCATCAGGAGAAGTTGGAAAATATTGAACTGGAAAGGCTCAAAGCGGCACAGGAAGCTGCCGAAGCTCAAAAAAAAGACAGCTGCTATGGCTGAAAACACGGAAAAACTCACTCGTCAAATGGCTGAACGTCAAGAACAGGAGCTAAAAGCAGCAGCTGCCGCTTCGAAAGTGCATAAAGGAAAATTGGTAAAGTGTCCATGTTGTAAAATGGAGATTTCTCCCAATGCACATATTTGCCCTTATTGCCACGAATACCCGGAAGATTGGGTTCCCTTTGGATTGTGGCCGCCATTATTTTAATAGGCAAGGAAAATTTTCAAAATTGGAACACAGATTTTTAATAAAATTAAGAAAGGATTATTGAAAATGAAAAATTTTATAGTTGGATTAGTAATTATTTTTATAATAGGAATTGTTTTTAAAATGTTTTCTGCAGGATCAAAGGCAAGACGAAATGAAATGCGTACTTGTCAATGGTGTAAACAAAAGATACCATATACGGCAAAAGTATGTCCATATTGCCGAAATAATCCCGGAATAGATTTTGGAGCAGAAAGATCAATGGCTGTAAAATTAATTCGTACCTTGATAGGTATTTTTATACTGATTTTTTTTGTTTGCATTTGTTATTAGTCTTATTGCTGTCTTGATGGGTAATGAATTTTGATATTAATAACTGTAAAAACAGTAGGAAAAGCATAAGATATTAGCTTAAGGATGTTAAAAAAGAGTAGACTGCTTATGATATGCAACAATTGCAAAGAAAAAATACCGAAAAACGTAGCTTATTGTAATAATTGCGGTCATCCGGTACAAAATGAGTATTCAAAATTCAAAAATATAAGAAAAAAGCACATAACTTTTACTGCGATTTTAACAGTTGTTCTGTTTGCGGCGATAGCTGTAATTTCTGTGTTGTTTTTCTGTGATTTTTCTGAGGTTAAAAAAACCGATTTTATAAATACGGAAAAGTGCACACAGCTGACAGATGAAGAAGCGGAAAATCTGTATCTTTCTGATGCATCGTAAGCGCTTAATAATTTGGCGGCTGCCTAAGCCATCTCAAAAATGGTAGAATAATAGTAAAAAATATAGGAGATGGTTAAATGGGCAAGAAAAAGGGTGTTGAAAGGGAGAAACAGATACGGGAATGGTATGAAATGTACAAAGCATATCAGAAAAGCGACAAATCAGTTTCGGAGTGGTGTACGGAGAAGGGAATAACAGAGGGGTCATTTTATCATAAGATAAGGGTACTTCGGAAAGCGGGATTAGATGTCGGAACAAGGGGTAAAACAACTGCGGAAAGGGCAGATGATTACAGCAATACCGACTATGGAGAAGCTGTCGAGAAGCAAGAAATAGTTTCAATCAATGATATGAGCTCTGAAGGATACTGTAACGGGAGATATATAAAAATTATTTCCGAAAATATTTCAGCAGAACTGCCCGAGGATATTTCATTGAATGTTTTAGAAGCGGTTATCGGAGGACTTAGGCAATGCTGAAAGAAGTGAACTATAGTCAATAAAGTAGACAGAAAAAGTTTCAACTTTGGAAAAACAAGTTTCAAGCCTTACCG
>JAJQFB010000085.1 GCA_021201395.1 Clostridiales bacterium
TAGACCTGTTTTCGAGAGCTGTCAGACAGCATTGGTCAGTGGAGGTAATGCACCGGCATCTTTCAGAAGTTTTGCCTACGGCAAAATCGGCTTCGCCTCTGTGAATGTGTTTTCTCAATAAAGTTATCAATGAAAAAACACATTTACAGCGTCTTTCGGGTTCCCGACGTTACATTTAAAGAAGATGCAAATAAAACTCTTGATAAAATTGCCGCCCAAAATCTTAATATAATTAATAAATGGTGTTTGTCAATACTTAAAACATTTGAAATAGGAAATAAAAAACGTTCGTTGGGAATCGAAAAGACGTTCGACGGGCGTAGGCTCGGTTGCTGTAGGCAAAACTTCTGAAGCAAAAAAGAGGCATAACATATGTATGAATGCAGAAAAACATCTTGAAACCATTATGAACCTTTAAAAAATTTGGCTTATATAAAAATATGTAATATATAACTTTTCGTGCGTTTGTCCTACAGATTTTTAAAATTATATTGACTTTTATTTTTAAATGAAGTATAATTAATTGTTGTGGGCGGATATGGCGGAATTGGCAGACGCGCCGGACTTAGAATCCGGTTCTTCATGAGTGCAGGTTCAAATCCTGTTATCCGCATGTCCGGCCGAAAACCGGAGGTTACTCTAAAAATATGCAGACGTATCGAAGCGGTCATAACGAGCTTGACTCGAAATCAAGTAGCCTTTTATTTAGGCTCGTGGGTTCGAATCCCACCGTCTGCGCTTAAGAAAAAAGCGGCCAAACCGAGCCGCTTATTTTTTTACCTTAAATTCCTGTAAATTTCAGCAAATATAAAAAGAGCAGAAAGGCCTAAACCGTGAAACCTCTGCTCTTTAAGTTTTATAAATTTTTTAAAGCCTGTATTTAGCCTATAACCTTTGCTACCTCAGCGGCAAAGTCCTCGTTTTTCTTTTCAATACCCTGGCCTGTTTCATAGCGTACAAATTTCTTAAGGGCAACGCTGCCGCCTTCTGCTTTGGCAACAGACTCAACATACTTGCCTACAGTCATACTGTCATCTCTGACATATTCCTGATCAACAAGACACATTTCCTTAAATTCCTTGTTAAGACGTCCTATTATCATCTTTTCGATAATATTATCAGGCTTGCTTGCGTTCTTGGGGTCGTTCTTAGCCTGATCGATAAGGATAGCCTTTTCCTTAGCTATAAAGTCCTCGGAAATTTCTCCCCTGTCTACAAACTTGGGGCTCATAGCGGCAATCTGCATACAGATGTTCTTGCCCGTTTCAACAACATTGTCGTTCTTAACGTCAGCTGCAATTTCAAGAAGAACGGCAACCTTGCCTCCTGCGTGAACATAGCTTACAAAAAGGCTTGAGTCGTCCCCTGTAAGTCTTTCAAAACGTCTGATTGTGAGATTTTCGCCCATTGTGGAAACCATTTCGATGTGGGCTTCGCTTACGGTCTTTGAGCTGTCGGAAATCCATGCTTCCTTAAGAAGAGAATCAACGTCAGCGGCCTCTGAGCCTGCGGCCTGCTTTGCAACATCGAGAACATAGTCTTGGAATTTCTGATTTTTGGCAACGAAGTCTGTTTCGGAATTAACCTCAACAACAACAGCAGTCTTTCCGTCCTCAGTTATATAGGGGAAGCTTAAGCCTTCAGCGGCAATTCTTCCAGCTTTCTTTTCTGCCGTAGCGGCACCCTTCTTACGAAGAATGTCAAATGCGGCATCCATATTTCCGTCAGTCTCAACAAGGGCACTCTTACAGGCACTCATACCGGCTCCGGACAAGCCTCTTAATTCTTTAATCATAGCAGCAGTAACAGCCATAATATATTTACCTCCGTAATTCTTAATTAATTATTATTCCTCTGCGGCGGCTTCTTCCGCTTCTTCGCCGGGGTCGTTTGCTACGCCCTGACGTGATTCAATAACAGCATCCGCCATTCTTGAAGAAATAAGCTTTACGGCGCGAATAGCGTCGTCGTTTCCGGGAATAACGTAATCAACCTCTTCCGGGTCGCAGTTTGTATCAACAATAGCAACGATGGGAATATCCAGATTGTGAGCCTCGGCAACTGCAAGGTGTTCCTTTCTGGGGTCAACTATAAAGATAATATCAGGCACTCTCTTCATTTCTTTGATACCGCCGATATTTCTTTCAAGCTTTTCCTTTTCGTGCATAAGCTTGGCAACCTCTTTCTTGGGAAGAATATCCATTGTTCCGTCTTCAATCATTGCGTCAAGCTCTTTAAGTCTTTTAATTCTTGACTTTGTAGTCTCAAAGTTTGTAAGAAGTCCGCCGGGCCATCTTTCGCTTACATAGTTTATACCGCAGCGTGTGGCTTCTTCTCTGATAGAATCCTGAGCCTGCTTCTTTGTTCCCACAAAGAGAAGCTCGCCGCCGTCCTTTGTGATTTCGGCTACGGCGCTGTAAGCATCCTCAACCATCTTAACCGTCTTTTGAAGGTCAATAATGTAGATACCGTTTCTTTCGGCAAAAATATACTCTGCCATTTTGGGGTTCCAGCGTCTTGTCTGATGACCGAAGTGAACGCCGGCCTCTAAAAGCTGTTTCATTGTGATAACACTCATTTTAAAATCCTCCTTTTAGTTAAGCCTCCACAGCATACTACGGCAGCCTAAAAACCACTGTTTTTAAGCACGCCGCCGCAGCAAAAAGCTGTGTGTGTAATAAGCATTAAACGTATGGAAAATCATACGCCGAAAATAATAATACCATATTTCCCCGCCCATTTCAAGCACTTTTTTCTTTTTTCAATTTTTTTAGGCTTTTTTTAGGAAGCGATGATTAATCAGCACATTGCTTCCTTAGGGGAACCGCTGATTAATTAGCTCTTCGCATCTTCACCGCCGATTTTCCCGATTGTTTCGTCATGCATTTTCAACATAGGCTCCGGCTATGCCCTCAAATGCATTCCTCGCACTCGAAAAAATCTGCGGCAAATCTGCTTCGGCGAATTAATCATCGCTTCCTTAGAGATTCCCTTTAAAAATTTCTGAAAACGCCGGTTATTTTTCCCAGTATAATAAGCTTCTCATATCTTACAGGCAGGTATTTGTCATTGTCGGGTACAAGCAGAAATTCATTATCTTCCTTGAAAAACCGTCTGCATACTATATAGCCGTTAATAAAGGCAGCCGCAATATCCCTGTTTTCGGCGAAACTTTGACGTTTAACAATGACTAAATTGTTTTCACGTATGCCGCTGTTTATCATACCGTTTTCTTTTACTCTCAGTATGAAATTATCCTCGCCCTTTAAATATTTGTCGGGAACGGGAAAGTAGTCCTCTATGTTTTCATCGTCCAAAAGGCCGGTTCCTCTTTTAATTCCGCTTATAACAGGCAGGGTTTTGTATTTGTTTTCGTAAAAGCCCTTTTCGGTAATTTCCATATAACGGTTTTTTGATTTTTTTCTTGTTATATAGCCTTTCTTTTCCAAATTGGAAAGGTGGGTATGTACGGTAGACGTGGAAGTAAGGCCTGTACAGCCGCAAATTTCCCTTATTGTAGGCGGTATGTTGTTTTCTTCTATATATTTTTTTATGTAATCGTATATACGCTGTTGTTTGTTTGTAAGTTTCTCCATAGTAATTGCCTTTCTTAAAATTCATAAATCTACCTGTCAACCGATAATTTATTTTTATAATACAATACTTACCCAAAAATGTAAAGTCTTTTGAAACATTGTGAATAAATTTGTTTTCTCTTTAGGGTTGAAAAATTACCCGAATAATTTATAATTGAATATGGAATAAAATAACAGAGGAGGAAATATATGAAATCACATATTAAGTTTTACAAGAATATACTTATAATTTCCCCTGTGGGGGAGCTTGACCACTTTAATATAGAAAAATACCGTCGGGAGGAGGACATTATGATTAAACGAAAAAAGCCAAAAAACATTATATTCGATTTGGGGCAGGTAACCTTTATAGACAGCTCCGGCATAGGCTATATTTTGGGAAAGTATAAGCTGTGTATGCTCAGCGGAGGCAAAGCCGCCCTTGTAAACGTAAAGGGCAACACCCGAAAAATTTTAGAAATATCGGGGCTTTTAAAGATAATAAAAATCTGCCCCGCAATAGATCAGGCAATATATGCAATAGAAAAGGGAGGTCTTTAAAATGAACAACCATGCACACATTAAATTTGCGGCACTGCCCGAAAACGAGGGCTTTGCAAGGCTTGCGGCGGCCTTTGTTATGGGCAAAAATCCCGATTTGGATTTTATAGACGACATAAAAACCGCCGTTTCCGAGGCCGTCACAAACAGCATTGTCCACGGCTATGAGGGAGCGGAGGGAGTTATAGAGATGAAGCTTTCTTCAGATGAGGGACGTGTTTACATAGAAATAACCGACTTCGGCAGGGGCATAGAGGACATAACCCTTGCCAGAACGCCTCTCTACTCAACGAAGCCCTCGGAAAACAGAGCCGGCATAGGCTTTACGGTTATGGAAACATTTACAGACGAGTTGGAGATTGAATCTGAGCCGGGGAATTTCACGAGAGTAATTATGTCAAAAAATTTCAGGTAAGCCTATGGAAAACACAAACGAATTGATTATGAAAGCCCAAAGGGGAGACAAAAAGGCCTTGGAGAAGCTTATAAACGACAACTCCGGCCTTATCTGAAGCATTGTAAAAAAATTCGGCGGCAGAGGAGCGGAGCCTGAGGACCTATATCAGCTCGGGGCCATAGGCTTTATAAAGTGCATAAAAAAATTCGACTTAAGCTTTCAGGTTAAGCTGTCTACCTATGCCGTGCCTATGATTATGGGGGAAATAAAGCGGTTTTTGAGGGGCGACGGCCGTCTTAAGGTTTCGAGAAGTCTAAAGGAGCTTGCCCTTAAGGAGAAATATGCCGCTGAGGAACTTAGAAAAAAGTTGGGACGTGAGCCGGAGCTTAAGGAGATAGCCCATGAGCTTGGTGTCGGAGAGGATGAAATTATTATAGCCTCGGAAGCCGCAAGGGAGGTTGAATCTCTTGACGCCGAAATATACAAAAATGACGGCAAAACCGCCTATAAGCTTGATAAAGTAGCCGCAAGGGACGAAAGCGACAAAATAGACGACGGCATAATTTTAAGACAGGCCATAGAAGAGCTTGACGAAAGGGACAGGGAGATTATACGCCTGAGATATTATGAGGACAAAACCCAGACCGAGGTTTCAAAGAAAATAGGTGTGTCTCAGGTTCAGGTTTCGAGACTTGAAAAAAGAATTTTAAAAATAATTCGGGACAAGTTTGCAATGTAGGAATATTTTTTGAGATTTTAAAAATACTAAGTTTTAGGTGATAGTATGAATATTTATATAAAGCCTCAAAAAAGGTCAACATAACGGGAAAGAGCGAGGTAAGAATAAAGGACGCGGCTGATGTTTTAGCTGAGGGCGGTCTTAAGAGCCATGTTGAAAATCTAAAGCTTATAACACTTGAGGGGGATAAAAAGAAAAACTACCTTATGTCGGTTTTGGATATTGCGGAAAGAATAAACTCCGCCCTGCCGGGGCAGACAATAAACAATTTAGGGGAAACGGACACGGTTATAGAATATTCCCCCAAAGGCAAAAAACAGCACAAGGTCTTTCTGTGGACAAAGGTTATATTCATCTCCCTTATTCTTCTTACAGGCTCCGCAACGGCCATTATGAGCTTCCACTCGGACGCACAGATTTCAACGGTTTTTGAAAACTATTATTACATCTTCTTTAACGAGAAAATAGAGAACCCAATGCTTATAGACCTGCCCTATTCAATAGGCCTTGCCTTAGGCATAATCGTCTTTTTCAACCACTTTTCAGGCAAAAAAATAACCGATGACCCAACCCCCATAGAGGTTGAGATGTCCGTTTATGAGTCTGAGGTAACAGACAATTTGATAAACACGCTTAACAAAAAGGGCGGTGAGAACCGATGAATATTTTAAAGGGGATTGTGCTTATATTAATTGGTTTGGGCTCCGGGCTTTTCGCGGCCGGGGCGGTGGTGGCCTTTATAGCCATTATCGGTGTGGTGCCCAGACTTGCCCAAAAAACAGACACAAAGGAATATATAAAGCTCTATGAGGAGGCCATAATAGCCGGGGGAATTATAGGGGGCTGCGACCCTTATTTTGATTTTTACATGCCGCTAAACGGCCTTGCGGTCATATTTTTAAGCCTCTGCATAGGCATCTTCTACGGCTCTCTTGCCGTTTCCTTAGCCGAGGTTTTAAACATAATCCCAATTTTGACGAGAAGAGTAAGATTACAACAGGGTATGAGGTGGTTCGTATGTGCCATAGCTTTGGGGAAGCTTACAGGCTCCCTTTTGTATTATTTTGTGCCGGGTTTTTACTATATGTGAGAAATGTAAGGAGGTTTTTTTTGTGGGAAAAAGAGAAATTTTAAAATCCGATAAGGAATATGACAGGCTTGTGAAAGAGGCTTCGCCCAACAGCCCTCTATTTAAAAACTGCTTAAGGGCCTTTGTAAGCGGAGGTTTTATCCGCTGTATAGGCCAGCTTCTTATGAATATATTCTCATCCTACGGAATCGTGGCCGAAAGCAGAAATATGCTTGTTTCCGTAATTTTAATAGGTTTGGCTTCTTTTTTAACGGGGCTCGGTTGGTACAGCAAAATAGGAAAATTCTGCGGAGCCGGGTCAATCGTCCCCATAACGGGCTTTTCAAATTCCGTTACGGCTCCGGCTATAGAATTTAAAAAAGAGGGCTTTATACTTGGACTCGGGGCAAAAATATTTACGGTAGCCGGCCCTGTTATACTCTACGGCGCTTTAACATCTATTGTTGTGGGAATAATTTATTATTTTGTGAGGTAGCATATGGCGGAAAAAACAGGCTTATATTCTGTAAAATTTAAAAATCTCGTAAATATAAAGGCGGTATCCTCCGTCGTGGGAACGAAAGAGGGAGAGGGGCCTCTTAAGGATTGTTTTGATATATTGGTAAACGACAATTTATACGGGGAAAAAACATGGGAAAAGGCTGAAGCAAGGTTTGTCAAAAAATCGATAACCGAGGTCATTAAAAAGGCGTCTCTTAAGGACAGAGAAATAGATTATATACTTGCGGGGGATCTTCAAAATCAGGCGGCGGCCTCCTGTTACGGTATAAAGACCTTTGAACGGCCTTTCTTCGGGCTTTACGGCGCCTGTTCGACCTTTGGGGAAAGCCTTTCTTTAGGTGCTGCCCTTATAGACGGATGTTGGGGCCAAAATATAGTCTGTGAGGCTTCAAGTCATTTCTGCGCCGCCGAAAAGCAGTTCCGTTTTCCCCTTGAGTTTGGGAATCAGCGTCCCCAAACCTCCACCTGGACGGTTACGGGAGCCGGAGCGGCGGTTCTCTCCAAAGCCGAAAGCCCCGTTGTCATAACGGGCATAACCACGGAGAAAATTGTTGATTTGGGCATAACCGACGCCAACAATATGGGGGCGGCTATGGCTCCTGCCGCTGCGGATATAATACTGAACCATTTTAAGGACTTCGGCTCCCAACCCGAAGATTACGACAAAATTTTTACAGGGGACTTAGGTTCTGTAGGCCGTGAGCTTCTTATAAAGCTTTTAAAGGAAAAAGGGTATGACATAAGTCAAAATCACCTCGACTGCGGAATGTTAATCTACGATGGTAAAAAACAGGACACCCACGCCGGGGGCAGCGGCTGTGCCTGCTCGGCGGCGGTTTTCTCTATGATATTCAAAAAGCTTCTTGAAAGTAAATACAAAAAAATACTTTTTATCCCTACAGGAGCCTTGATGAGTCCTACAAGCGTTATGCAGGGGGAAAACATTATGGGAATTTGCCATCTTTTGAGAATAGAAAGGAGAGCTTAAAGTGGATTATTTAAAGGCATTTATCGTTGGAGGCCTAATCTGCGTTACAGGCCAAATTTTAATAGACAAAACTCAGCTTACCTCCGCAAGGATTCTTGTGCTTTTCGTTGTTGTCGGCTGTATTTTTGGGGGGAGACTGGGTTGGTATGACAGGCTTATTGACTTTGCCGGAGCAGGGGCCAGCGTTCCCCTGCCGGGGTTCGGAAACACCCTTGCCAAAGGAGTAAAGGCGGAGGTAGACAGCAGGGGCTTTGCCGGAGCCTTAACGGGAGGGCTTAAAAGTGCCTCCGGGGGAATTACCGCCGCCATAGTATTCGCCTTTTTGTCTGCCCTTATATTCAATCCCAAAGAGAAATAAAACCCTTGGTTAGGCTCGGCTAATTTTGCTTCAGCCGTATTTACTCATAATTTTTTTTGTGATATAATGTAAAAGCTTAAGGAGCTTAAAGATAATACCAACGGAGGATTTTTTATGGGATATATTGAAATTTTTCTTATTGCGGTAAGCCTTGCAATGGACGCTTTTGCCGTTTCCGTAACCGACGGCCTTGCTCTTGAAAAAATAAAGCCCAAACATGGCCTTGTTCACGGCCTTTATTTCGGTGCTTTTCAGTTTATGATGCCCCTGATAGGCTATTTGGGCGCCAATATTTTCAAGGGTTACATAGAGAGCATTGACCACTGGATAGCCTTTATACTCCTTTTGATTATAGGCGGAAATATGATTAGGGAAACCTTCACAGAGGACGAGGAAGAAGCAAATATGGAAGAAAAAATGTTTGCCCCCGGCCATATGATTATGCTCGCCGTGGCTACAAGCATAGACGCCCTTGCCGTAGGCATAAGCTTCTCCCTTGCTGAGCTTTCAATGAGTATATGGATTGCCTGCCTGATTATAGGCTGCGCTTCTTTCGTTCTTCCTTTCTGCGGAGTATACATAGGTAAATTCATAGGGGGAATGTTCAGGAAATACGCAGCAAGAGTGGGAGGCTGTGTGCTTATAATAATAGGCTTTAAAATACTTTTTGAACATTTGGGAATATTTGTGATTTAAAACAATTATATAATAAACAATAATAAAGCATTAAAAATAACTGAGTAAAATATATGTATGAATCCAAACTTAAAAAATATAATAAATTATTCTTAATCTGCCTTGTTATTTATTACATATGCCTGTCGGCTGTATTTGTATCAGGCGGATTTCTTCATGAAAACCTAAGCATATTGCAAAAGCTTGTGTAACTGTCATATAAACGGCATAATAATTATAAAATGCTGAAAAAATAATGGGCTTGGCCGTTGACTTTTACCGAAAAAATGTTATAAAAAGCTTTTTTACATAAATTTTATTTATAAATTCATATAAAGTGTGGTATAATTTATGCATTGGCGATAATACAAGATAAGTATGCCGAAAATTTTAGTTACAAGGATGTGATTTCTTAGTGGACGGTCGAAGTCGAAAAACCGAAGCTGAATATAGCGGTTACGGCGGATATGCCTATGACGGAGGCCGTTTTATATTCTGCTTTCGGGTGCAAAAATAAATTTGAAAGGAGAATATCATGACAGAAAACACAGGTTTTGAATATCTTATCTCCCTTCTTGAGGGGAGAAAATTTGCAAAGCTTAAGGAAAGTCTTGTAAAGCTTAACGAGGTGGATATAGCCTCGTTTATATGCGAAATAGATGAAGAAAACAGGCTTATAGTCTACAGAATGCTTCCAAAAGACATATCGGCGGACGTTTTTTCAAACCTGCCTATAGAGGTTCAGCACTTTATAATAAAGGGCATATCCGACAAGGAGGTTTCCCTTATTATAGAAGATCTTTTCGTAGACGACGCCATAGATATGCTTGAGGAGCTTCCGGCCACGGTTGTAAAAAGGGTTTTAAAAGCGGCAAACCCCGACACAAGGGAGCTTATAAACCGTTTCTTAAAATATCCCGAAAATTCCGCCGGAAGCGTTATGACGGCGGAATATATAGCCCTTAAAAAGCATATGACCGTAGAACAGGCCATAGGTTATATAAGAAAAAACGGTGTGGACAAGGAAACAATCTACACCTGCTACGTTACAAACGACACCCGTGTTCTTGAGGGGGTTGTTTCTTTCAGAGAGCTTATAATGAACTCCTATGAAACGACTCTTGAAGAAATAATGGACACCAACGTAATAAAAGCCGTTACCACAGACGATCAGGAAGAGGTTTCAACGGCTTTCAACAAATACGACCTTATTGCCATGCCCGTTGTGGATAAGGAGGACAGGCTTGTAGGCATCATAACCGTAGACGACGCCGTAGACGTTATGGAACAGGAAGCAACGGAGGACTTTGAAAAAATGGCGGCTATGCTTCCCAGTGAAAAGCCCTATCTTAAAACGGGGGTTTTACGCCTTGCGGCCAACAGGATTCCCTGGTTGTTGGTGCTTATGATAGGCAGTATGTTTACGGGGGGTATACTGTCGGTTTATGAAAATGCCTTTGCGGCTCTGCCTATTTTGGTAACCTTTATAACAATGCTGACCGACACAGGCGGAAACGCAGGCAGCCAAAGCTCCACAATGATTATAAGAGGTATGGCCGTAGGTGAAATAAAAGAGAGAGATTTTCCGAGGGTACTCTGGAAAGAATTCAGGGTGGCTCTTATATGCGGCGCAGCTCTCGGGGCGGTAAATTTTGTCCGCCTTGAAATTATGAACCCGGGAAACACGCTTATAATACTGACTGTTGTCATAAGCCTTTATATAACCGTAATTTTGGCTAAAACCATAGGGGGTTTGCTGCCTATGGCGGCGAAAGCATTAAAGCTTGACCCTGCTATTATGGCTTCTCCCCTTATAACCACAATAGTTGACGCGGTAAGCCTTGCCGTATATTTCAGGCTGGCGGTAATGCTTCTCAATATATAATACGGACAAACCTAAGGAAGAGCTAATTAATCAGCGGTTCCCTAAGCTTCCGAAAAATAATTCATCATAAATTATTGACAGGGATAAAATTTTCCACTATAATTAAGGTGTAAATAAGTGTAAATATTTTCGGAAAGAGGGGGTTTTATGGACAAAAAAGAAGCAAAAAACAAAAATCAGTCTGCATTAGACAAAATACTGCAAAACGATATTGTGATATATGTTATATTTTTCATAATTTTGGTAATATGTATTTTTGTTGTCGGAAATCTTATAGGCCTGGGCCGTGGCACCTACTGACGGCGGCAGACAATATAAAACACTGAATACGGAATATCAAAAATCAACGAGGCGCCAAACCCGTAAATATGGGGCGGCGTCTTTTTTAAAAATAATTTATATAATTTGCAATGTGAAAGGAAGTGCCAATATGAGGATACTTTTGGCGGAGGACGAAAGGGATTTAAACAGAATTATAACACAGAAGCTCACCTCCGACGGCTACAGCGTAGACAGCTGTTTTAACGGCAAAGACGCGATGGACATTCTCTCCTATACAGACTATGACGCCGTTATTTTGGACGTTATGATGCCCGGGGCGGACGGTTTTCAGGTTCTTAAATTTCTGAGAAACAGGGGGAAGCTGACGCCTGTGCTTTTTTTTGACGGCCCGTGACTCCGTTTCCGACAAGGTAAAAGGTCTTGACAGCGGAGCAAACGACTATATTGTAAAGCCCTTTTCATTTGAAGAGCTTACCGCAAGGCTTCGTGCCGTAACAAGAACAGCCTACGGTCTTGCCGACAACAGGCTTACGGTTGGCGACCTTGTAATGGACTGCGGAACAAAAAAGGTAACAAGAGGCGGCAGGGAAATTATACTTTCCGCAAAGGAATATTCCCTTTTGGAATATCTTATGCACAATGCCGGAGTTGTTCTCTCCCGAAACAAAATAGAGGATCATATATGGAATTATGACTATGAGGGAGGAACAAACGTCGTTGACGTATACATAAGCTACCTCAGGCGGAAAATAGATGACGGAGCCGAAAACAAGCTTATACACACAATAAGGGGCAGGGGCTACGTCATAAGGGAGGGCGGCAAAAATTGAAAAAACTGTCTCTGAGAGTTAAAATAACCCTTTGGTTTTCCGCCGTTCTTATTTTGGTTGTTGCCCTGACCTACTTTGCGGTTTTGTCCGTCAGCCGTCAGGTTATTCAAAAAACCGTTAAGGACAGCCTCATAACCACAGTCACCGACAACATAGACGAAGTCGAATATTATTGCGACATAGACTTTGAACACATTTCAAACGATGTGGATTATTATATAGAATATAACGGGGGCTATATAGAGATTGACGACGACTTTTTAAGAGAGGTCAATCAGGTTTATACCTCCCTCTGTCTTTCAGACAAAAGCCTTGTCTACGGCGAAAACCCCATAGTCTCAAAAACCTCGGATTTAGAGCTTACGGACTACAGCCTCAGGCAAATTACAATAGACTCGACAATTTACTATGTTTACGACCGCAGGCTTACCCTAAAGGGCTTAGAGGGGCTTTGGCTTAGAGGTGTGGTTTCAGAGGCACAGGGGGCGGTTCAGCTTTCTTCTATTGTAAGAATGTCCCTTATACTCCTGCCTGTTTTGGTTTTGCTTGTCATAATCGGGGGCTATCTGACCGCAGGAAGAACCCTGAAGCCCATTGACCGAATTTCCGAAGCGGCGGCTCAGATTCGGCAGGGAAACGACCTTAAACGGCGTATAGATTTAGGCGAGGGCGGCGATGAGGTTCACAGATTGGCAGACCAGTTTAACGAGATGTTCGGCCGCCTTGAGGCCTCTTTCCTTTCTCAGCAGCAGTTTATATCCGATGCCTCCCACGAACTCAGAACCCCCGTCTCCGTTATTATGGCCCAGTGTGAGCTTACTCTCGAACAGGAGAGAAGCCCGGCGGAATATGAAGAAGCTCTTGAGGTTATACAGAGACAGGGGCGGAAAATGAGCCGCCTTGTTAAGGATATGATGTATTTTACACGTCTTGAACTTCACCCGGAGAGGTATGAAAAAAATGAAATAAACCTTACGGAGTTTGTTGAGGACACTTGCGGTGATTTGGCAATTATAGCCGAAAAGGGCATAGAGCTTAGCTGTGATGTCCAAAGGAATATATATTTTAAGGGCAACAAGGGGCTTTTGACGAGACTTCTGTCAAATTTGATAAACAACGCCTACCGCTACGGCAAAGACGGCGGCTTTATTAAGGTCAGCCTTAAATCAGAGGAAAATAATATTATCCTCTCCGTAAAGGACAACGGCATAGGCATAGAGCCTTCTGAGCTTCAAAACATATTCCGCCGTTTTTATCAGGCAGACCCCTCCCATACAGGCGAAGGCAGCGGCTTAGGCCTTGCAATGGCAAGGGAAATAACACGGTTTCACAAGGGTGAAATTTCCGCAGAAAGCAAACTCGGTGTCGGCAGCACCTTTACGGTAACTTTTCCGAAAAATATTTTATAAAAATTTTTCCGCTCTAATATTTGTCTAATGTTTCGCTGCTATAATGTATTTAAAGCTAAGGAAACGATGATTAATTCGCCGAAGCAGATTTGCCGCCGAGCATTTCGAGTGTGAGGAAGGCATTTGAGGGCGTAGCCGGAGCCTATGTTGAAAATGCGTGACGAAGCAATCGGAACGCTCTGCGGTGAAGCTGCGATGAGCTAATTAATCAGCGGTTCCCTAAAGAAAACAGCTAAAAAAATAAACAACAAACACCATACAAAACGAAAGGAGCGTAATTACCATGAAAAAGATAATTAACACACTCTTCGGAACACCGAAAAAGACGGCGGTTTCCCTTATTTCGGCAGTTATTATAATCTCAGCTTTAGGAACGGCTACAGTCTGTGCAGCCCATACCTCAGCGAACAGCACTGTTATAGGCGAGGATGTGGCTAAGAGTCTTGCTTATGCAGACGCAGGAGTGGAAGCGGCTGACGTTATATACGTTAAAACGGAATTTGACTATGACAAGGGCAGCCAAATTTATGAAATAGACTTTACGGCAAACGGCAAAGAATATGAATACGACATAAAGGCGGACGACGGCTCTGTTATTAAAAAAACCGTTGAGCTTCTTCCCTCGGAAAGGAATGTTTCAAATTCGGGAGATTCCGTAACCTTAGAGGACGCAAAGGAAATCGCACTGACAGACGCAGGCCTTACCGCCGAGGAAGTTACTTTCGGCAAAACAGGCCTTGACAGAGACAACCATACAGCGGTTTACGATGTGGAATTTTACAGCGCAGAGGCAAAGTATGAATATGAAATAAGCACCTCCTCCGGCACAATCTACGAGAAGTCAAAGGAGATTCTTACACAGGCTCAGCAGACTCAGCAATCTCAGCAGTCCGGTCAGCAGACAGCAGCTCCTCAAGACACTCAAAGCCCCTCGGCTTCAACAAACGCAAGCACAGCTTCGGCGGCAGTAACCCTTGAACAGGCCAAAGAAATCGCAGTGGCGGACGCAGGAATTTCAACCTCCGACGCAACTTTCACAAAAACAAAGCAGGACAGGGATAACGGTGTAACGGTTTACGATATAGAATTCTATACGGATACAAACGAATATGAATATGAAATAAGCGCTTCCGACGGCTCTGTAAGAGAAAAAAGCATTGAGGCAAGGAAAGGCTATTCAAAATCAACAGGTTCAACAGGCGGAAGCCAATCGGCGGACACGGGAACCTATATAAGCCTTGACGAAGCAAAGCAGATTGCCGCTAAAAAAGCAGGTCTTTCGGTATCTCAGGTTACCTTTAAAAAAGCAAAGCTCGACAGAGACGACGGCATAACCGTTTACGAAATAGAATTTTACAGCGGCAGAACGGAGTATGAAGTAACCGTAAACGCTTCAAACGGAAATATTATAGAGTTTGAAATCGACGATTAAAAGTCCTCTTTTTATAATAACTATGGTATTTTTTAAACTAAATACATTACAGAAAATGCCCCGATCCTCTCGGTTATTGAGAGCTTCGGGGTCATTTTTTGTTCTTGTTTTTATTATTTTTTATTTGTTTAAAGCTTTAAGCTGTTCTTCCACGGAAGCAAGCATTTTGGCATATTTCTCGCCTTTTGCCCTCTCCTCGTTTATAACTTTTTCAGGAGCTTTTGCCGTAAAACCGGGATTGGACAGCTTTTTCTCAACTTTTTCAACCTCTTTTACAAGCTTTTCCTTCTCCTTTGTAAGTCTTGCAATTTCCTTTTCTATGTCTATAAGCTCTGCAAAGGGAATCGAAATAAGGCCGTCGGGTATAACTATGGAAACAAAGTCGGAGCCCTTGTCGGCGGTGGATTCTTCCACAATAACGCTTGAAGCATAGCCTAAAGAAGCGAAGAAAACCTTTCCGTTTTCAAAAACCGCTCTTACCTCGGGGCTTGCAGAGCCTACATAAACGTCTACTTTCTTTGAGGGGGCGACATTCATCTCCGCCCTGCGGTTTCTTATATTTTTAACCGCCGTCTTTATAAGCTCAATGGCCTTTTCTTCTTTGGGGAAGCTGTATTCTTCCTTATAAACGGGCCAGTCGGATACCATAATGGACTCTTCCCCGTCCTGAACGGATTTAAAAATTTCTTCCGTTATAAAGGGCATACAGGGGTGAAGAAGCTTAAGGGCGGTTATGAGGACTGTCTTAAGCGTCCAGAGAGCGGCGTTTCTTGTGGAATCCGCTTCGTTATAAAGTCTGGGCTTTACCATTTCGATATACCAGTCGCAGAACTCGTCCCAAATAAAGTCGTAGGTGTTTGAAACCGCAACTCCAAGCTCATAGGCTTCAAGGTTGTCGGTTACGTTTTTAACAAGGGAGTTGACCTTTAAAAGTATCCACTTGTCGGCGTCCGTAAGCTCCGAAAGGGAGCAGCTTATCTCCTCTCCGTCTTTAAAATTCATAAGTATGAATCTTGTGGCGTTCCAAAGCTTGTTTGTGAAATTCCTGTTTGCCGTTACCTTTTCCTCTCTCCAGCGCATATCATTGCCGGGGGCGTTGCCCGTTATAAGGGTTAAGCGGAGAACGTCCGCCCCTACCTCGTTTATAACCTCAAGGGGGTCTACGCCGTTTCCGAGAGATTTTGACATCTTCCTGCCTAAATTATCCCTTACAAGGCCGTGTATAAGAACCTTTCTGAAAGGTACGTCCTTCATCTGCTCCATACCCGAGAAAACCATTCTTATTACCCAGAAGAAAATAATGTCATAGCCCGTCACAAGTACGCTTGTGGGGTAGAAATATTCAAGGTCTTTTGTCTTTTCTGGCCAGCCGAGGGTTGAGAAAGGCCAGAGAGCGGAGGAGAACCATGTGTCGAGGCTGTCCTCGTCCTGTGTTAAGTGGGTATGGCCGCATTTTTCGCAGGTCTTAGGCTTTTCGGCTGCCACGTTTATATGGCCGCACTTGCCGCAGTAGTAGGCCGGTATTCTGTGACCCCACCAAAGCTGACGGGAGATACACCAGTCGTGTATATTTTCAAGCCAGTGGAGATAGGTCTTTCCGAATCGTTCCGGTATGAATTTAAGCCTGCCGTCCTTTAAAACATCTATTGCGGGCTTTGCAAGTTCGTCCATTTTAACGAACCACTGACTCTTTATAAGAGGCTCTATAACATCGCTGCAGCGGTCGTGAACACCTACGGCGTGTTTAATGTCCTCTGTTTTAATATAAAGCCCCATTTCCTTAAGCTCTTCCACAATTTGTTTTCTTGCTTCATAACGTTCAACGCCGCAGAATTTTCCGCCGTTTTCGTTTATTGTTCCGTCGTCGTTTAAAATGTTGATTTTGGGGAGGTTATGTCTTAAGCCTACCTCATAGTCGTTGGGGTCGTGAGCAGGAGTTATTTTAACTACGCCGGTTCCGAATTCCATATCTACATAGGGGTCGGCTATAATGGGTATTTCCCTGTCAACAAAGGGAACTATACAGGTTAAGCCCACGACATCCGTATATCTGGGGTCGTCGGGGTTTACGGCTATGGCGGTATCGCCTAAAAGGGTTTCGGGTCTTGTTGTGGCAAATTCAAGGAATCTGCCAGTGCCCTTAATGGGATATTTTAAGTGCCAGAAGTGACCGTCCTTGTCCTCGTGAACAACCTCTGCGTCGGATATGGTAGTTTGACAGGTAGGGCACCAGTTTATAAGCTTTTCGCCCTTATATATCCAACCCTTTTTGTAAAGGTTTATAAATACCTCCAAAACAGCCTTTGAACAGCCCTCGTCCATTGTAAAACGCTCTCTGTCCCAGTCGCAGGAGGAGCCTAATTTTTTAAGCTGGTTTATGATTCTTGAGCCGTATTCCTTTTTCCAAGCCCATGCCCTCTCAAGGAAAGCTTCTCTTCCTATCTGCTCCTTCGTAAGCCCCTCTTCGGCCATCTGGTTTACAATCTTAACCTCTGTGGATATGCTTGCGTGGTCTGTTCCGGGCACCCAAAGGGCATTATATCCCTGCATTCTCTTAAAGCGGATTATCATATCCTGCATGGCGTTGTCAAGGGCGTGCCCCATATGGAGCTGACCGGTTATGTTCGGGGGCGGAATTACTATAGTAAAGGGTTCTCTTTTGTCGTCGGGCTCGGCGTGAAAATATTTCTTTTCAAGCCATTCGGCGTAAATTCTGTCCTCTACTACAGAGGGGTTGTAGTTTTTTTCAAGCTGTTTATACATCTTGTTTATCCTCCTTTTCGGATACTATAAATATAATTGCTATGATTAAGGCAAAACCTGCCAAATCTGCTGAATAAAATTTTGTTTTAAGCCAAAGAGCGGAAACAACGGTAGCCACAACAGGCTCTATCGCCGCAAGCTGACTGGCTTTAACAGGGCCTATTTCCGATGCTCCCTTTAGATAAAGAGTAAAGGCTATCGCCGTTCCCACTATGCAGAGAACGAGAGTTGCCAAAAGCGAGGGCAGGTCGCAGACGGGAAAGCTTTTATAGCTGCCCGTTGCAATAAGAAACACAAGGCCTCCCATAAGCATACCCCAGCCTGTTACCGTTATACTTCCGTATTTGTTTATTATGCCCACAGGGACTGTGTTGTAAATAAAGGCGGAAAAGGCGGAAACAAGCCCCCAGAAAAGAGCCTCCTTTGAAATTGCCATAGAGCCGATTTTGCCGTGGGTGGCAATGAGAAACACTCCCGTTACGGCAAAAATAACGGCGGTTACCTCCCGCCTCTCAGGCAGACGGGGCGTCCTTATACAGACATAGACTATAACAAAAATAGTAAAGAGTATCTGTAAAACCGTGGCCGTTCCCGAATTTGAATAGGATATTGTCTTTAAATAGGTAAACTGCACAAGCAGAAGCCCGGCAAAGGCAAGAACCAAAAGAGTCAGCAAATCTTTCTTATTTTTAAATATGTCAAAGGTCTTTTCTCTCTCCTTTATAAGTGTGAAAAGGGTCAGAATTATGCCTGCTGTTGTCATTCTGACGGAAGTCAGCCATTTTGCGTCAAAGCCGTAGGCCGTAAAAAGATACTGGCCGCAGCTTCCCGAAAAGCCCCAAAGGGAGGCTCCGAAAAGAGTAAAAGCTATTCCTTTCATATTGTTGTGCATTGTTGTTACCTCCGAAGTAAAGTTTTGACTTGCAGATTTTTAAAGGCGGTGACGCTTTGGTGTGCAGATTCTTAACACCTCTCCGTCACGCTTCCCCCTTAAAAGGGGAGCCTAAAAACGGCCCTCGCCCTGAAAAGGACGAAGACCGCGGTACCGCCTTTATTCCTTTCGGGGTTTCCGAAAGGCTCTCGTTATGCCTTTAACGCAGGCTTACGTTTTCGCTTAGTGGGGGCGGATAAACCCCTTTCGGCCAAAATGCTCGGAAGCTACCTTCGTAAACTCCTTTATAAGGAACCTCTCAGCTAAACAGAACCTCCTTAAGTCTGTTTAAGCTCCTTTCTCTTTAATAGGGTTTGTTTACTACTCCTCTTCGTCACAGCATATAATCGATTTTATCTGTTTTCGTTACATTTATTTTAAATACTCGTAAAACGCTTCGGCGGCCTTTTCCTCATCGGGGCCCTTAGCCGCTATTTTAAAGCTTTCGCCCTCGTAAACGCCTATAGCCATAATACCCATAATGCTCTTAGCGTTTGCCGCCATATTGTTTTTCTCAAGCATAACCTTACTCTTGTAATTACTTGCAAGCTGAACAATTTTAGCAACCGTTCTGTCACCGTCGGTAATTCCGACCTTTACAAGCTTTTCTACCATTTTGTAAAATCCCCCCTTGTTGTTAGGGAATCGCTGATTAATTAGCTCTTCGCATCTTCACTGCTGATTTTTCCGATTGCTGCGTCAGTCGCTTTTGACGTAGGTTCCGGCTACGCCTGCAAGCGGCTTCCTTGCCCTCGAAAAAATCGTCAGCGAATCAGCTTCGGCGAATTAATCATCGCTTCCCTTGGAATTTCTTCCTGCTTCCTATTGCTTTTCTGCAATTTGTATTATTTTTTGCAGTCTGTGATATATGCCGGACTTCCCCAAAGGGGGGTCAAAGAGCTTTCCCAACTCGGCATAACTTAAGTCCGGGTTTTCAAGCCTGGCCTCTGCCGCCGTCTTAAGCTTCGGCGGAAGAGTTTTAAACCGCCCCGAGGCCGTAAGTGACTTTACGGCGTTTTGCTCCCTTACGGAAGCCTTTATTGTTTTTGCAATATTTGACGTTTCACAGTTATTTTTTCTGTTTATATTATTCCTTACCTCTTTATAGACCTTTATACTTTCAAGGTTTAAGAGAGATAAATGAGCGGACATTATACCCAGCAGGTCTGAAATCTGCTCACTGTCCTTAATATATACAACATAGCGGTTTTTTCTTTCGATTATCTTAGCGGAGGCTCCGAATCTGTTTATAAGGCTTTTGAGGCCGTATGCGTGAGAATATTCTCTGTCGGAAAACTCCATATGATAATTTTTTTCAGGGTCTGTTACAAAGCCGTTTATTAAAAAGGCGGTTCTTAAATATGCCCCTTTACAACAGTCTTTCTTTACCGTTTTCGGGTTTATGGGTGAGTCGCTGTCGAAGCCTTGAAAGGAGCCTGCCGCCGATAAAATTTTTAAGACAGCCCCGCTGTCGGTTATTTTAATGCTTAAGCGGTTTTTATTCCCGCAAAGCTCGCCCTTTAAGCCTGTCAGCTCCTCCGTAAGAAAAGCAAAACGCTCTGCGTGGCGTTTATCCTCACAGACAAAAACCATTCCCCGACGGATATTGTCTGTATCGTAAGCACACAGGCAGTTTATATAACAGGCAAGCTCTGCCCTTTTGCAGCAGCTCTTAGTATTTACCTTTTCAAACAGCTCCTCTTTTATTTCGGAAGTAAAGGACATTTTTCTCTACCTCTTTGAATCCTTGTCTATATCCCTGTGAGAACTTAAGGTGCTGTAGCCCTTTTCCGTAAGGTAGTTGTAAAGCATTACGGCAAAGGTTACGCTTCTGTGTTTGCCCCCTGTACAGCCGAAAGCTATAACAAGACGGGTCTTTCCCTCATTTTTATAGTTTGGGATTAAGAACTCTATCATATCGCAGAGCTTTTTCGAAAACTCCTTGGCTTCCTCCGATTTAAGAACAAAATCGCTTACGATTTTATCTTTCCCTGTAAAATTCCTCATTTCGGGAATATAAAAGGGATTGGGCAGAAAACGTACGTCAAAAACAAGGTCGGCTTCCGGGGGAATACCGTATTTAAACCCAAAGGACATAACGGAGATTATCATCGAATTAAAAGTCTTTTTATTCATAAAAATCTCGTTAATCTGGGCTTTAAGCTGTCTTGTAAGCATACCCGAGGTGTCTATTATATAATCGGCCCGCTCCTTAATGCCTTGCAGAAGCTCACGCTCCGCAATTATGCCCGATTGTATGGTTCCGCCTTTCATCAGGGGATGCATACGCCTTGTTTCCTTATAGCGTTTTATAAGCTCCTTGTCATCTGCGTCAAGGTAAAGAACCTCGAAATTGACTTCGGGGCCGTAATCGCTGCCGATGAATTTGAGCGGGTCGCCGAAAAGCTTTCCGCCTCTGATGTCTATTCCCAGGGCTACCTTTTCCATCTCCGTTGAATTGTTCGTGCATATTTCAACAAAGGTAGGCAAAAGAGCCGGGGGAAGATTATCCACACAGAAAAAGCCTATATCCTCAAGATATTTAAGAGTCAGACTTTTTCCCGCACCGGACATTCCCGTTACAATTACACATTCCATAAGCCTTGCCGCCCCCTTTTCATTTTTCATAATACCGCTGTTTGACTTTTGCCCCATTTATATAATTATAGAATATAAAACCCAACTATTCAAGAACAAAAAAAGCGAATTTACAGCAATTTACAAGGACTTTATTAGTAAAATTGCTTAATGTCAAAGACTATTTCCGTAAATATGCTGAATATTTTTGTAAATTCAAGGTTAAATTAGACAAATTCTCCAACAAATTTGACCTCAGGTTCCAATTCTACGTTAAATTTTTTATTAACCGTCTCTCTGACATATTCAATAAGGTCGGCTATGTCTTTGGCGGTGGCGTTGTTTTTGTTTATAATAAAGCCGCAGTGCTTTTCGGAGACCTGAGCCCCTCCCAGAGAAAAGCCCTTAAGGCCGCACTCTTCTATGAGTTTTCCGGCAAAATAACCCTCGGGGTGTTTGAAAGTGCTTCCGGCGGAGGGATATTCCATAGGCTGTTTTTCGTTTCTCTTCCTTGAAAGTTTCCTCATTTTTTCGGAAATTTCCTCATAGCTGCCCTCTTTAAGCTCAAAGGAAGCATCTAAAACAAGCATACCCTCGTCCATAATACGACTGCCTCTGTAGCGGAAGCCGCAGTCACTGCCGGGGATTGTGTGAATTTCGCCGTCCCTTAAAATTTTGACGGAGGAGACAATGTTCTTAAGCTCTCCGCCGTAGGCCCCTGCGTTCATACAAACGGCCCCTCCCACGCTTCCGGGGATTCCGCTTGCAAATTCAAAGCCCGTAAGAGAGTTTTCAAGGCAGACGGAAGCAACGGAGCTTAGGGCGGCTCCTGCGGCGGCTGTGACAATGCTGCCCTCCGTTTTAATTTCGGAGTAAAGAGCCGAAAGCTGTATAACGCCGCCTCTTACACCCTTGTCGCCGACAAGTATGTTTGAGCCCTTTCCGATTACGACAGAGGGTATGTTGTATTCCCTGAGGACGGATAAGGAAATCAAGGCCTCGTCTAAGGAAACCGGCTTGATGAAAATATCTGCCGGCCCTCCTACCCGAAAGCTTGTGTGGAGGTTCATAGGCTCAAAGGCTGTTACTCTGTCTTTGAAAACATTTTTCAATTCTTCAAAAGCTATTGTAAAATTTTCCATTTATGTTTTATGCTCCCTTATTTTTATTTTTGGTGATTATATGTTGTTCTGCATATTCTGCATTATTCTGTCGTTCAAAACCTGTGCCGCATTATAGCCCATCTTCTTCTGGCGGCGGTTTACGGCAGCAGCCTCGCAGATAACCGCGGCGTTTCTTCCCGGGCGGATGGGTATTGTGTGACATACTATTTTAGTTTCGAGAATATCTATATATTCCTCGTTAAGGCCTATTCTGTCATAAACCTTTCCTTTTTCCCAAGGCTCGAATTTAATAACAAGGTCAATTTTGGAGTTGTCCATAACAGACTGAACGCCGAACATCTGTTTTATGTTTATTATGCCTATTCCTCTTACCTCTATGAAGTGTCTTATAAGCTTGGGGCAGCTTCCCGTCAGGTTGTCATGGGAAATTTTCTTTATTTCAACGGCGTCGTCGGCAACGAGTCTGTGGCCTCTTTTTACAAGCTCCAAAGCGGCCTCGCTTTTTCCTATGCCGCTTTCACCCATAATCAGAACGCCCTCGCCGTAAATATCCACCAAAACCCCGTGAACCGTGGTTCTGGGGGCAAGCTTCACCTTAAGCCAGTTTAAAATATCCCCCGTAAGCTCCGTGGTTTTTGCGTCGGAAACAAGAACGGGTATGCCGCTTTCCTCAGCATATTCAAGCATTTCGGGAAAAGGCTCTAAGCTTCTTGACAGTATGAAGCAGGGCATCTCCTTATAGGAAAACAGCTTTTTAAGGGTCTCTTTTCTGAAATTTGCTTCAAGCTTGCTTAAGAAGCTGTGTTCAACCATACCTATCATCTGAGGCCTTTCGGCGTCGAAGTGGTCGTAAAAGCCGGCAAGCTGTATGGCCGGACGGTTAAGCTCCGGGGTTGTAATCTTTTTGTCCTCAACAAACTCCTCTCCCGAAGCAATGTTAAAACCGAATTCGTTTATAAATTCCTGCAGGGGCAATGAATACATATTAATCATCCTCTCTGTTATGTAGTGGGCGTATCTATCCTCTTAAATATATATATCTATATTCTATAATATTTTTCAGAATTTTTCAATATAATATTTTTATAATCGGGCAAATTATTAATAGCATCCCCAACTCTCCTAACTTTCCATAAAAGTAAATAAAAAGAAAACGTCTTGTAACACATCTGTAACAATAGTATGTTATACTGTAATTGTGTAGAAGTGAGCAATTACATACCATCTTTTAGAAAGGAGCGAAACTGATGATTATTAAAAAAATAAAATATATGCTTTTAATTTCATTTTGTTTTATGGCTTTTCAGGCTGTAAGTGTTTTTGGCGCTGCTCCTTCACAGGTGGCATACTTTTCAATCGCTGAAGGGTTTGATACCGCAAAAAGCTATGAAGCTACTTTCGACGCAACCAGAGTTATTTCCGGCACTGCCGACAAGGGGGCTTCCGTAACGATCACCGTTTACGACCCCGATGTCGTTGCAGACGGCTCCTGCAGCAAGCTCTCAAGCTACAGCTTAGTGGTAGGCCAGTCGGGAATCTTCCGTCAGACAATCGACCTTAAGCTGGGCAAAAATCTTGTTGTTGTCACCGCCTCATATAACGGCGAAACGGTATCATATTCAACAACGATTAACCGGAAGGAAAGCCAAATACAGTCTGATTTGGACGGTATTATTGTGCTGCCCGGTCAAAAATACGCTTTTAATTACACTGCTAAATAGCTTATATGAAAAGAGGAGGCAATTATGTATAATTTTTTTAAAAATTTTCTAATCGCCTCTTTAATAATATTAGCTGTTTATCAGACCAACGAATTATGGTTTGAAGACTTTTCAAGCCATAATTTTTTTTACAGCTTTCTCCACAGCGGCATAAACACACAGAATGCCTCGGAAACCTCATGCGAAGCCGAATACGGCGTTGTAAACAACGGCACGGGCCGCTTTATTTTAACCTACGACAAAGACAGCGTAAACACAATGGCTAAGGCTCTGTCAAGGGCAGGGGCGGCGGCCGTAAAGAGTGAAGAGCCCGAAATTTACGAACGCTGTAATTTGCAGGACATTATAAAAAACAGGTGTATAGTTGTTCACTACGGCTTTTTAATGTCGGGAGCCGATTTTTCCTCCCTTTACGACGTGGGAAGCTATGGCTCTATGCCCGATTTCGACTCAATCGCCGTCAGCGATGAAAGTTCCGAAGTCTTTACAGTTCTCTTTTTTTACTCGGAAACCCTTGAGGGGGCGGTCTATGAAATGAAGGATTATTCGGGCTTAAGAGAAATTGAAACGATTATAGACGAAGCACGGCTTCCCTATAACGAAATATACTATGTTTCGTCCTTTCAAAACGGCTATGATGTATTTTTGGGAAATGAATTTATACCCACATGGGCAGGAGAGGTTTATTATTACACAATAACAAAAAATAACCCTGTGGCGGAAAACGGCATCGTTACGGAAACCTCTGTAGATAAATTTGTAAATGTCTACTTTGACAATCCTGTTTTGAAATGGACAAGCGTTGACGACGGCGTTTATATTTTCAGCGATGAAAGCACCATTATAAAATATTACCCCGCGGGAGTTATGGAATATTCAAGCTATACGGGAGAACAGGCGGAAACCCTAAGCCTTAAAGAGGGCTTAAGTACGGCGGAAAGCTTTTTAGACTATGACACAAACCTGAACAACGATTATTATTTGGCCGATTACAAATATGAAACCGGCAGTAGAATAACATTTTACTTTGACTGTAAGATAAACAACGCCCCTTTAACGCTTTCGGAAGAGCTTAAAGAAAACATGGGTATGAACAGCTTTATAGAGGTAACGGTTGAGGGCAGCAACGTAACAAAATACAAGAGATATTTAAGAGACTATGTTACAACGGTAAAGGACCCTGTTTATACCGAAAAAACATTTTTGGAGGTTATAGACAACGGCTTAAGCATATTGGGGGGAGAATATATAGAGTCCCTTAAGCTTTCCTATCTCGAATCGGGAGAGGACAGCGTCCCCATTTGCTATGTTGTTTCAATAGACGGAAAAAATTACGTAGAAACGGCATTTTAGACTTGAAAACCATAAAATAAAGGTGTAAAATATAATGTATAATATATAAGAAACAGACAGGGCGGTCTTTTGGGGACTGCCCTTTTTTGACGAAAAAATTATACAGGAGGGGTAATATGGACACAATGACAAAATTAACTATAGCCGCAAGACGGAACAGTGAAATTAAGGAGGCTATGCTTAAAACGAGAGAAGCCGCCGACCCTGCCGATGCTTTTTGTAAAAAGGCCACGGAGTTAGGCTTTCCTCTGACCTTAGGCGACCTTCTTTCCGCCGAAAGTACAACAAGGGGCAATCTTCTTAAAAGCTGCAACGGCGGTGCTGACGGACCCTTAGAGGGCTGGGGAGATGTATATGAGGAATTTTTTGCCGCAATTAAATACTAAACACTGACGGCTTCAAGCAAAAAAACCGTTCCGAAAACAATCGGAGCGGCTTTTAATTTACTATATTACTGTATTGTCATATATCAATAGAGCAGATTGTTGCCTCTTATATTTTCCGACCCTCTCATTCCTATGCCGTCGCCGCCCTCAAAAAGACTTCCGGCTCTGTTGGTTAAGGTGCCTCCGTCGATAACGTCATCTCCCGTTTCGGTGTTGGTAGCGTCGTTTTCAACCGTTCCTCCGGCATTATCCTCTGTATTGCCGCTGCCGTCATCGCCGTTATTATCATTATTATCATTATTGTTGTTATCGTAATCATTGTCGGCGCCGTTATTCTCGTTATTCCCATCGCCCTCTGTGTCGTTTTCGTCCTCATCGGCATCGTTATAGCCCTCGTCAAGAATATCCTCATCACCGTTTTCATCGTTCGCATTATCCGTAGACATTTCCGTCTCATCGGCGGAATCGTCTGCGGCATTATTGCCTGAGCAGCCCGTCAGGCTCAACATACATATTATCAAAATAAAGGCCGTAAAGGCAAGGCTTATTTTCTTCATCATAATCTCCATTCCGCCGCACACGCCGGCACAAATAGTGATGAAAGT
>JAJQFB010000088.1:0-12238 GCA_021201395.1 Clostridiales bacterium
AATCTGTGGCTTAGCACCATTTTTTTAGTTATACTCCTAAACTCAGGTATTATATTCTATCATCTTTTCCCATAAAAAACAACATATATTTATTAATATCTTACTTTCTCATATCCCCTCTTTTTTTGTGAAAAAAATACAAAAGTATATTGAAATAGAGCCGAAAAAATGTTATAATTTAACTTAATATACACATTATATAAACTTTTGGCAAATTTTATAAGAAAAGAGGGATTCCTATGCAAAAATCTTTAAACCGAGACCCGGGTGCCTGCCGATACATACAACTTCATACAAATCCGAGCCTGAATTATACTACCGTTTTCTTTACCCCCCCCTACTTTTATTTTTAAACTTCGATTCACAGCCTTTCCGCCCAAACAGAACCGCAAAAAATCCCGTATTTCTCACAAATACAGATTAAACAGTCTTAAAGCTGTTAAGGAAAGGAAGGGAATGCTGTGTATATATTAATGATTCTTGAATTTCTTATAAACAATTCAAGCAGGGATAACCGTGTTTCCGTCAGCGATATAAGCGAATATTTAAAAAGCAGAGGTGTTGAATCTCAGAAAAAAACAATTCGGGCCAATCTTTCAAGGCTTATGGAATTTTTTAAGGACAACAAATATCTTACATTTGCCGAAGAAGAAGGCCCCGGCGGACGCAAAATGTACCGGGTTGAACAAAGAATTATAAGTGTAGAGGACGCCGCAAATGTGGTAAGCTGTCTATGTGCGGACGATTCCTTCGACATAAAATATAAACAGGAGCTCACCGAAAAAATCTGCCACATAGCCGGAGAAGCAAGCAGGTACGAATTTTTAAGGCTTATAGAGGACGGCAATTTTAAAATAAAACATTTTGAACATATTGACAGTGTCTCCGTAACACTCTCGGAAGCCGTCGGTGCAGGCAGAAAGGTCAGGTTTAAATACCGCAGGAATACTGCCGCGCCGGAGCTTAACATAACGGCTTCTCCCTATAAAATAATACAAAAAAACTGTCTTTTGTACTTACTGGCCGATTGTGATAAATACGACATTTCCGTTTTCAGACTTGACAAAATAACAGAACCCGAAATAACGGACGAAGCCGCAGACAAGCCCCCTGCCGATGCCTGCTCTTCTTCGGTTTACGAGGGAAAGGAAATAGAGATTATTATGCTTGCCCACAGCAGTATAATGGACTGTATTTACAACAGATACGGCTATGACGTGAACCGGTGCAGAGAAATCGACGGCAGAATCAGAATAATAGCCAAAGACAAAAACAGCGCCGACCTTATGGGCTGGCTCTTTATGCTGGGGAATAAAATCGAAATTCTTCACCCGGAAGCCCTTAAAACCGAATATAAAAGCAGGCTTAAAAGCTCTCTTAAAAATATGGTTTAACTGCGGTTATATATATTAAGCCTCCCTCGCTGTCTGTGGGAGGCTTATAATAAATACCAAAATATTACAATTCGGATTTTACCACTTTTTTTGAAAAAACTATTGACAATTCGGGGTAGATGGTGTATTATAATTATTGTTCGCTGAAAATCGCGGATTTTATATGCAGAGATTTCCGAGTGGTTTAAGGAGCCGGTCTTGAAAACCGGTGTTGCCGCAAGGCACCGTGGGTTCGAATCCCACTCTCTGCGCTATTTTTTTAGCCCTGCTGCAAGGGCGGAAATATAAAATAAATATGCTTTTTATAAAGTAGAGCACTTGGAGAAGTACCCAAGCGGTTGAAGGGGCTCCCCTGGAAAGGGAGTAGGTCGTTAATAGCGGCGCGAGGGTTCAAATCCCTCTTTCTCCGTTATTTTCATTTTCAGGCAAAATTAAAACGGTCTTTTATGGCCGTTTTTTGCTGTCCGTATTTTTATTTTTAAGGCTGCTTGCTTTCGTTTTCCGCAATTCTTTCCGCTATGGCTCTAAAGGCTATGCTGCCTATTTCCTCAAGTACAGCCCCTCTCTCCTCTTCGGTTTTTACAGCTTGGCTTTCGTTAAGCCTTATAAGCACACCGCCGGATTTAAAGCTTCTCATAAAATCGCCCCGTTAAAATATAGTTTAAATATATTAACGGCGGATTTTGTCCTATTACTTATATACCCGTAAATCTCGGCGGTTCCTTAATTCTTTATTTTTGAAACAAGGGCGATAAGATGTTCCATATCTTCGCTGTTCACAAAATCACCTCTGCACTGATGTCAATTATACTATACATAACACCATAAATCAACACTTAAAATATCAAGATTGAAAACAGATGAAATATTAAAAGGCGGCAAAGCTTTTTATCTGCCTGCCGCCTTTTGGGTAATTTATGGAAGTGTACTATGGAATTATCGGAATTGTATTATGAAATTGTCTTGAAGGCTTCGTCTAAGTCCTGAATTATGTCGTCTATGTTTTCAAGGCCGATTGAAAGACGGACTGTGTTGGGCTTAATGCCCTGATCGAGAAGCTCTTCCTCGGTGCACTGGCTGTGAGTGGTCGTAGCCGGGTGAATTACGAGGGATTTTGCGTCCGCCACATTTGCAAGAAGTGAGAAAAGCTCTAAGTTATCAATAAACTTTCTTGCTTTTTCGGAACCGCCCTTAATTTCGAAAGTAAAGATTGAGCCGCCGCCGTTGGGGAAGTATTTCTTATAGAGAGCCTGCTGTGTTTCGTCTGTTGAAACGGCAGGGTGGTTTACCTTTTCTACAAGGGGGTGATTCTTAAGGTAGTCAACAACCTTAAGAGCATTTTCAACGTGGCGTTCAACTCTCAGGGAAAGTGTTTCAAGCCCCTGCAAGAAGAGGAAAGCGTGGAAAGGTGAAACTGTAGCACCTGTATCCCTTAAGAGTATAGCCCTTATTTTTGTGACGAAAGCCGCAGGGCCTACCGCCTTTGTAAAGCTTATACCGTGATAGCTTGGGTTAGGCTCTGTAAGTGAGGGGAATTTGCCTGAGGCCTCCCAGTCAAACTTACCGCTGTCAACTATAACGCCGCCGATTGTGGTTCCATGTCCTCCTATAAACTTTGTTGCGGAGTGGACTACAATATCCGCACCGTATTCTATAGGTCTTACAAGGTAGGGGGTTGCGAAAGTATTGTCTATAACAAGAGGTATCTTGTTTTCGTGGGCAATTTGGGCAATTCCCTCAATATCAACAACATCCGAATTGGGGTTTCCGAGGGTTTCAATTAAGATAGCCTTTGTGTTGTCGTCTATGGCCGCTCTTATTTCGTCCTCGCTAAATATATCCACAAACTTTGTGGTAATTCCGTACTGGGGAAGAGTGTGGAGAAGAAGATTAAAGGTTCCGCCGTAGATATTCTTTGCGGAAACAATGTTGTCGCCGCTTTGGGCAAGGTTTTCGATTGTGTAGGTTACGGCTGCCGCGCCTGAGGCCACCGCCAAAGCCGCAACGCCCCCCTCAAGAGCCGCTATTCTCTGTTCGAAAATATCCTCTGTGGGGTTTGTAAGTCTGCCGTAGATGTTGCCTGCGTCCGCAAGACCGAAACGGGCCTGAGCGTGGTCGCAGTTTCTGAAAACGTAAGAAGATGTCTGATAAATAGGCACGGCTCTTGCGTCTGTAACGGGATCCGGCTTTTCCTGGCCTACGTGAAGCTGAAGTGTTTCAAACTTTAAGTTTCTGTTTTCTCTTGATATCTTTTCTGGCATTTTTCTGTCCTCCTTATATACTTACCAACTGAATTGGTAGGATTTTAGTTTTAAAAAATCGGTAAATGATAAACGAATATCATTTACCATAATTTTACTTTTAATGTGTTTAGGAAAGCAGGGCGGCAATGCTCCTGTGTATCTTTGAAGCAACATCGGGCTGGTTCATTGTGTAAAGGTGTATTCCGTCAACCCCCTGTGTCAGCAGGTCTACAATCTGGTCTACGGCGTAGGCTATGCCTGCGTCCCTCATAGCTTCCGGCTTATCCTCGTATTTGTCCATAATTCTCAAAAATTTCTTAGGAAGCCTTGCACCGCAGAGACTTACCATTCGTTCTATCTGGCTCTTGTTTACAACGGGCATTATGCCTGCTTCAATAGGAACATCTATTCCGAGAGCCCTCGCCTTTTCGAGAAAATAGTAAAAATCCTCATTGTCAAAGAAAAGCTGTGAAATAAGGTGGGTTACCCCTGCGTCTACCTTTGACTTTAGGTGCTTTAAGTCCTCTCCGAAGCTTGGAGCCTCAGGGTGGCCTTCGGGATAACAGGCTCCGGCTATGTCAAAATCTCCCCTTTTTCTTATATATGTAACCAAATCCTCCGCATATTTAAAATCCTTGCTTAATTTAACGGAGGGGTTTAAATCTCCTCTTAAGGCTAAAATATTATCGATTCCTGCGGACTTATATTCCTCAAGAAGAAAGTCAACGTCCTCTTTATTTAAGCCTATACAGGAAAGGTGGGCTATGCTCTCTATTCCGCAGGCCTTTATGGCTTTGGCCACATGAAAGGTTTTCTCGAAATTTTCGCTTCCCCCGGCACCGTAGGTTACGCTTATAAAATCCGGCGACAAAACCTTAAGTCCGTCAAGGGTTTTATAAATAGAATCTATTGGAGCCGTCCTTTTGGGAGGGAAAATCTCAAAGGAGTAAACCTGCTTTTCTTTAAACAGTTCCGACAATTTCATTTGTTTCATCTCTCTTCGCTTTGTTTTGATGAAAATAAGTATAACAGAAACTTTCACTATTGGCAAATTCCAAAATACTATTGCCCGATATAGCTAAAAGCTATAATAACGGTAGGTTATTGGTTTTTTTAAAGTAACAGGAAATAATATTTACTTTTCACGAAAAAAATGATATTATTATTTTAAGAGAAAAATCTATTTTTATTTATTTTAAGAAAGGATGGGAATTATGAGAAAAGTTTTATCATTGCTGCTCAGTTTGACATTTTTGTTTTCGGTAATGCTGCCCGTAAACGCTTTAGGGGAGGATTATCTCACAAGGGGCGAGGCTGCGGAAATTATTGTATCTGCGGCGGATGACTATAATCCGGGGGTGGAAATCTCCGATATTTTAAAGGGCGACAGTCAGGGGAACCTCTATGAGGACAGGACTGTTACAAAGCTTGAGGTTTTTATTATGCTTGACAGGGCCTTTGGGGACTATCCCGAAATAAAGGGAAGCAGTCTTATAACAAACAACACGGGAGCGGAATATACCGACCTGCCGGACTGGGCGAAAACCGAAATGTCTCAGGTTTTGGCCGCCGGAATTACAGACGGAACAAGCCGCAGCACTTTCGGCATAAATGAAAACGTAACGGAGGCCGGCCTTCAAAAGTATTTAAAGCGTGTTTATGCCGTTTTCGGCACGAATTTAAAGGACGACTTTTATACAACGGTAAACAAGGGATTTTTGGATAGTATCGTAATAAACGGAAGCCGCCCCGGCGACGGCAGGATTTATGAGGCCGTAGACACAAACTGGGAGCGAATCTACGACATAATATCCGACTGTATAAACAGCAGCTCCGAAGCAGGCTCAAAGGAAGAAAAAATCAGAAACTATGTTGAAAATTATATAGATATGGATTCGAGAAATTCACTGACTGCGGAAAGTATAGCAGGGGATTATCTTGAGGACATTGAAAATATTGAGACCATAGCGGATTTTCAGGCTTTTAACGAAAAATTATTCGATGAACTGGGCGTTTCCGTTATAAACTTCGGCGTAACAATAGACAGCGAGGACAGCAGCTCCTTTACAGCATATTTTTATTCCCCCTCCCCTGCCCAGTCAAAGGAGACCTATACGGGAGGAAACGATACATATAAAAATGCCTATATAAAATATTTAAATACAATACTTGTTCTTTCCGGCGAAAGCCAGGCCGAGGCCGAAGCCGATACTCTGCAATATTTTGAAGCGGAAAAGAAAATCGCCGAAAAATCCCTTGACGCAGCGGAACAGTATAATTTGGACAATACATATAACATATATACAGTTTCGGAGCTTGACAAAATTTACGATGAGCTTGGCATACAGGCTCTTTATGAAATGTCGGGGCTTACCCACCTTGACAAAATTCTTGTTGACGATGTAGGGGCAATGGAGGAAGCCGCAGACCTCTTTACATCGGAGAGGATAGACGATTTAAGAAATTACTGCAAGGTAAGTATGATAGACTATATAGCCGAATATTTAGGTCAGGACTATATAGACGCCATTGACGCCTATGATATGGAAACACTGGGAACATCCGAAAGCTCCGGGCTTTTATCAGACCTGCTTGACGACGTAAGCACTGTTTTTGAGGATTATATAGGCGAGATGTATGTTGAGCGTTACTGTTCCGATGAAACGGCCGCCGAAATAAAGGTCATAGCGGAGGAAATTATTGATATTTACAGGGAAAGAATAGGCAGTGCCGAGTGGATGAGCGAAGCCACAAAGGAAAACGCAAAGCATAAGCTTGACACTATGACAATAAACGTAGGAGGGCCTGAGGAATATATTGACTATTATGCTGACGCAGACATAAAGAGCAAGGCCGAAGGAGGAAGCTATTTCCAAAATACAACGGAGCTTATTAAGGCAAGCAACCGTTCTCTTATTGAAGAGTCAAAGAAGCCTTTCGATAAGACACAGTGGTTTATGTCGCCCCAAACCGTAAACGCCTGCTACAGTGCCGTTCAAAACGGAATTTATATACCGGCGGCTTTCTTACAGGAGCCCTTGTACAGTGCCGACTATTCATACGAAGAAAAGCTGGGCAAAATAGGCATAATGATAGGCCACGAAATCTCCCACGCTTTCGACAGCTCCGGAGCGCAGTACGACGAAAACGGAAACGCTTCAAACTGGTGGACAGAGGAGGACAAGGCCAAATTTGAAGAGCTTTGCGGAGAAATAATTTCCGTATATGATGAAGAGGAATGGTGCGTAGGGGCGGACGTAAACGGAGAGCTTACGCTGACGGAAAACATAGCGGATTTAGGTGCTATGTCTGTTGTTCTCGACCTTGCGGAAAAAACAGAGGGCTTTGACTATGATAGTTTTTTCAGAGCCTTTGCGGATTATTTTGTAACGGCCTACACAAGAGAGGTTTCAATCTATCTGTCTCAGGCGGACAGCCACTCTCCGGCAAGCTCCAGGGTAAACGTAATCCTCAGAAATTCCGACAGGTTCTATTCAACCTACGGCATAGACGAAACCGATGGCATGTATGTTCCCCATGAGAACAGAATAGGAATTTGGTAAAACTGTCAGTAAAATTATCGGTAAAATTACACCTTATATTTCAGAGAGAGATGATTTATTATGAAAAAATTTTTGGTTTTGGTTTTGGCGGTATTTTTGGCGGCGGCTCAGGCTGCTCCCATTGCTGCGGCGGAGGGATGCGAAAGCTCTGAGGACTCCGAAAGCTCTTCCGAGTGGAAAGCCGCAGGGGATTCGAGTGAAATATTTATAGGCCCTACGGATATATACGGAGAAAACAGGGACAGTATAGACAATCCCTTTTACAGGTATATAGACGCAGAGGAAGCCGCCGACGGCCCCCGGCCTATTTACAGCAGTATAATTGACGGAGCCGTAAGCAGCGAGATGTATCTTGATATAGAAGAGAGCGGATATTACATAACGGCCGACCCCTCGGGAAACTATGTCTATATTACAGATAAAAACGGAAACAAACTTTTAGAGGACAAATTTAAGTGCGTCTATAATATGATTTCAGACCGTAAGCTTCCCGCAAGATATTACGGCACAAGCGATCTTTCCGGCTTTGCACTTTTAAATTCCGATCTTGAGGTGTCCGTCCTTCCGTCGAACTGCAATTATTTTACAAGAAAAACAGGATATAATTCCTATTACAGTACAGACTATATAGGCGTAAAGAGAGATCTTGACGGCGTTATTCAATATTATGACTATAACTCAAACTATGAATCCTATGTATGGACAAGCGAAGCCGCCGGCATAAAAATTATGAACGACAAATACTACCGCACCTGCGACAGCTTTGCAATGACAAGCGTTACAAACGCAAATGAAGCAGGCCTGATTCAAAACAATCTCGCCTGTAAGGAATTAAAGGAAGCCGCAGGGCGTTACGACTTTGTTTCCCTTGCGGTTCAAGCCGCTCTTCTCAAGGAAAACACCGATATTTACACATACATAAGAAACAATAAAATAACCGTGGACTATTCCGAATATTTGGATATAGCCTCTCCGGATATTATTGTTGCCGAAGCCTTAAACCTTATAAGACCTGCGGATGGGAAATATTTTAACCCCGACAAGCCCATAACAAGACAGGAGGCGGCCTATACCCTTAACCGTCTCTGTGAAATTTGGGGCATATCGGTTACGCCTTACAGCGAGACCTTTGAGGACGACGGAGAAATCGAAGAATGGGCAAAAGAAGCCGTGTATAACGTAAGCGGCACCCCCGCCGAGGACACCTATGTAATGGCACCCTCTCTTTCGGACGGCAAATTTTATCCCGACGATGAATTTAAGCTTGAAAACGCCGCAGCCTGTGTTTGGAGGATATACGATTATGAAAACACGGGGTCTGTTAAAACCGACATAAGGCAAAACCGTAAGGTTATAAGCCCCGAGCTTTACGCCTTTCAAAATACAGACGGAAAATGGGGCGTATGCGAAAAAGAGGGAGAGATGGCTGTTATAGTTGAGGCCATATATGAGTTTGCCGCTGATTTAAATTTGTATAGCTATACTGAATATTACAGCTATTATATGCCTATATTTGAGGCCTATGTCTATAACGGAGTGTTTATTTTAAGCGACAAGCCCAATGAGCGTACCGACGCAAGGGACAACACATATTATGTTTTCAACACAGAGGGAGAGCTTCTCAAAACCTTTCACTACGGCAGCGAGGAAATGAAAGCCGATATTCCCGAGGAATATGCCGACAGAACGTTTTATGTGGAATATGCTTCGGGGTCAAATTTGGTTTTTAAAACTTACTCTATGGATCACACAAATGAAAAAAGCTACTATCCCTGCTACATAAAAAGGCTTTTCAGCGAAATCGCCGTAACAGGCTATTACAATATAGACCCGAGCAGGCTCTATGACGGCGGCTTTATCGCCATAGACACCAAAACTCTGACCTACTGCCTCTTAAACCCCGACGGAAGCTTTTCCGGATATTACGATGGAGACGCAAGACTCAGATAAATACAAAGAACCGCCGAATTTACCAAATTTTAAAATAAGCTATTGACTTTGCAAATAAAGGGTGTTATAATAATTTTCGGTAATAGAAGTTTCGTTTGAGAGTGGGTTACGCCCACTCTTGTTTTTTGCAAATAACAGTTCGGCGAATGTTTTTCAAGTGTTTTTATGATATGAAAGGATGATAGAGTGAAAGTAAAGGAAATTGCAGAAAAAACCGAGAGTTATGCGGCGGAAATAACAAAGAGGCTGTCTTTGGAGCTGGTGGAAGCCGAATATGTTAAAGAGGGCTCCGGCAAATTTTTAAGAGTATACATCGACAAAGAGGGCGGCGTAGGCATAAACGACTGCGAAATGGTCAGCCGTGAGCTTGAAGCCATCTTAGACAAGGACGATTATATAGACGAAGCCTATACCCTTGAGGTCAGCTCTCCCGGTCTCGACAGGATTCTCAAGAAGGATTTTGAATATGTGAAGTATAAGGGCAGACAGGTCATAATAAGACTTTACAAGGCTGTAGACGGGGTTAAGGAATTTCAGGGGGAGCTTATAGGCTTAAATGACGGAGTTATAACAATAAAAACAGAGGACGGGGAAGCCGCCTTTAAGCATGAGGACGCGGCGGTCTGCCGCCTTGCGGTAATATTGTAATTTAATAATAATTTTATAACAATTTTATAAATATATGAGGAGGAATATTGAAAAAATGGATAAAAAAGAGCTGGTAACGGCTTTAAACTTAGTTGTAAAGGAAAAAGGTATCGACAAGGAAATAATTTACGAGGCAATAGAGGCTTCTCTTTTGACAGCCTGCAAGAAAAACTACGGCCCTTCCCAGAACGCAAGGGTTGAAGTAAACAGGGAAACCGGGGACATAAAGGTTTTCGCCTCAAAGGAAGTTGTGGAAGAAGTTTACGACAGCGCTCTCGAGGTTTCTCTTGAAGAAGCGAGGGAAATAAGCCCCTCCTATGAAATAGGCGACTTTGTGGAATTTGAAGTAACCCCCAAAAACTTCGACAGAATCTCAGCTCAGACAGCAAAGCAGGTCTTTGTTCAGAAGTTCAGAGAAGCGGAAAGAGAAAAGCTCTACAATGAATATATAGTCAAGGAAAAGGACATAGACACGGCTATAGTTCAGAGAACGGAGAGAAGAAGCGTTATTGTTTCCCTGGGAAAGATGGAAGCTATGCTGCCCTTCAGGGAACAGATTCCCGGTGAGGAATACAGATTTAACGACAGAATAAAGGTTTATATACTTGAGGTTCGCCAGACCCCCAAGGGACCCCAGATAAATGTTTCAAGAACACACTATGAGCTTGTAAAAAGGCTTTTCGAGCTTGAGGTTCCCGAAATTTACGACGGAACGGTTGAAATAAAAAGCATTGCGAGAGAGGCCGGTTCGAGAACGAAAATGGCGGTATACTCCAAAAACCCCGAGGTAGACCCGGTGGGAGCCTGTGTCGGCCACAACGGCTCAAGAGTCAACGTTATAGTCGAAGAGCTTAAGGGCGAAAAGATAGACATTATAAACTGGAGCGAGGACCCCGGCGAATTTATAAGGGCGGCTCTTAACCCGGCTAAAGTTATAGCCGTAGCCATAGAGGACACGGAAACGGAGAAGCTTGCCAAAGTCGTAGTAGCCGACAATCAATTAAGCCTCGCCATAGGCAGGGAGGGTCAAAACGTCCGTCTTGCGGCGAAGCTTACAGGCAGGAAGATAGACATAAAGAGCGAAGCCCAGGCCAGAGCCACCAACTTTATAGATTTTACCGCCGTTGACGGAGAAGAAGCCCCCTATGAGAGCGATGAGTTTTCCGATGATTATGATGATTACGACGATGATTATGATGATTACGATGAAAACGAAGAATATGACGATTATGAGGACAGCGGGGATTACGATGACGGAGATTACGATGATAAGTATGACGGAGAATATGAAGATGACTCCGAAGAGTATTATGAAGATGACTCCGAAGAAGAGCTTGACACAGAGGACTGAGGAGGGGTTTTATGTTAAAAAAGCGTAAAATTCCATTGCGTAAGTGTACAGGCTGTCAGGAGATGAAAAACAAAAAGGAGCTTATAAGAATCGTCAGAAACGATGAGGGTATCTTTTCTCTTGACCCTAAGGGAAAGGCCCCCGGCAGAGGCGCCTATATTTGCCCCAATGAAGAGTGTCTTAAAAAAGCCGAAAAGTCTAAGGGCTTAGAGCGTTCCTTTAAATCTCCCGTACCCCCTGAGGTATATGAACAGCTTAGGAAAGAGCTTGAAAATTATGGAAAAGATTAATTTGTTTATGCTTTCCCTTTCTGTGAAAGCCGGAAAGCTTATTACAGGAGAACAGTCTGTGGAAACGGCGGTTAAAAAATGTAATGTCTGTCTTTTAATCGTCCCGACAGATGCTTCCGAGAATACTAAAAATAAATTCGTAAACAAGGGGAAATACTATAATATACCCGTCCTCATTTTCGGCGAAAGAGAGAGTCTCTCCCACGCCGTAGGCAAGGTAAACAGAACGGTCTTTGCCGTAACCGACAAGGGTTTGGCGGACAGGATATATAAAAACTTTTCCCGACAGCAGCAAACGGACTAATTATGGAGGTGAAAAGTTTATGAGAATTCGAGAGCTATCCAAAGAGCTTGGACTTTCAAACAATGAAATTATAAATAAACTTAAAGAATTGGGCATAGACGGCAAGGTGGCTTCAAGCGGCATAACCACCGAAGAGGAAAAAAGGCTGAGAGACCGTTTTACAGGCGGAAAAAAAGCCCCTAAGACTGCCCCCGAAGCCGGCGAAAAGCCCGAAAAAGCCGAAAAGAAAGCCCCTGAAGTAAAACCCGATAAGCCTGCCGAGGCTCAAGAGGGAAAACACAGGGACAACAGACATCAGGGCGGCAAAAATCAGGACAACAGACGTCAAAATGACAGAAACCAAGGCGATAGGCGTCAAGGCGAAAGACGTCAGGGTGACAGAAACCAAAATGACAGGCGTCAGGGTGAAAGAAGCCAAAACGACAGACGGCAAGGCGACAGACCTCAAAACGACAGACGTCAAGGCGACAGAAACCAAAATGACAGGCGTCAGGG
>JAJQFB010000088.1:12338-26041 GCA_021201395.1 Clostridiales bacterium
GACCTCAAAACGACAGACGTCAAGGCGACAGAAACCAAAATGACAGGCGTCAGGGCGACAGACCTCAAAACGACAGACGTCAAGGCGACAGAAACCAAAATGACAGGCGTCAGAGCGACAGAAACCAGAATGACAGACGTCAGGGCGACAGACCTCAAGGCGACAGGAATCAAGACGGCAGACGGCAGGGCGGCAGACCTCAAGGCGGTGGTTTTAACTCTGACAGACGCCAAAGCAGCGACAGAAATCAGGCAAGCGACAGGTTCTCCTCCGGCGGAGACAGACGCAGGAACAATGACGACAAGCGCAGCAGTGACAGACGGCAGGGCGGCGATAAATTCGATGACAAATTTGAAAGCAAGGCTGCCGGAAAGAACAGTAAGTCAGGCAATAAAAACAAGCCCGAAAGGCAGGAGGCCTTTAAGCCCGAAAAGGATATTTTCCACGGTGAAAACACTGCTCAAAACCCGAAGAAAAACAAAAAGAAGAAAAAGGCAAAGGCCGCTGCCGCTCCGGAGCCTGAGGTTATTGTTCCCGAAGAGGAGGAAATCTCCGTTATTGAGCTGGGTCAAACCGTTACGGTAGGCGATTTAGCCGAAAAATTGGGCAAAAAGAGCAGCGAAATCATAATGAAGCTTATGGTTAAGGGCGTTATGGCAAGCATAAACCAAGAGATAGAGCGTGATTTAGCCGAAACAATCTGCGAGGACTACGGTGTTATAGTTGAGGACGAAGTTGAAAGAGATATAGCCGAGGAAATTTTTGCCGCAGACGAGGACGATGAAGCAGACCTTAAGGAGCGTCCACCCGTTGTGGTTGTTATGGGTCACGTTGACCACGGCAAAACCTCTCTTCTCGACGCAATCAGAAAAACAAAGGTTACGGCTGAGGAAGCAGGCGGCATAACACAGCATATAGGTGCCTACACGGTTTCTGTCAACGGAAAGCCCATAACCTTTTTGGACACTCCCGGCCACGAAGCCTTTACAGCTATGCGTATGAGGGGCGCATTGGTAACGGATATAGCCGTTTTGGTTGTAGCGGCGGACGACGGCGTTATGCCCCAGACAATCGAGGCTATAAACCATGCAAAGGCCGCAGGGGTTGAAATAATAGTAGCCATAAACAAAATCGACAAGCCCTCGGCAAACCCGGAAAGAGTTAAGCAGGAGCTTACGGAATACGGCCTTTTGGTTGAGGACTGGGGCGGAGAAACAATAGTCGTTCCCGTTTCGGCAGCAACAAAGGAAGGCATAGACCAGCTTCTTGAAATGATTATACTTGTAGCCGAAATGAAAGAGCTTAAGGCCAACCCCAACAAGAGAGCCAGCGGAAACATTATAGAAGCAAGGCTCGACAAGGGCAGAGGCCCCGTAGCTACGGCTCTTGTAAAGGCGGGAGCCTTAAACGTAGGCGACCCCGTTGTTGTCGGAGGAACCTTCGGCAGAGTAAGAGCAATGGTAAACGACAAGGGCAAGCAGATTAAAAAGGCAGGCCCCTCTGTTCCCGTTGAAATTTTGGGCTTAAACGATGTGCCCCATGCCGGAGATATGTTCTATGTTGCAAAGAACGAAAAACAGGCAAGACAGGTTGCTGAAACCATAATAGCAAAATCCAGAATAGATATGCTTAAGGAAACACAGAGGGTTTCCCTTGAGGACCTTTTCAGCCAAATTCAGTCAGGCAATGTTAAAGAGCTTAACATCGTAATTAAAGCAGACGTTCAAGGCTCTGTTGAGGCTGTAAGAGCTTCCCTTGAAAAGCTGTCAAACGATGAGGTAAGAATAAAGACTATTCACGGCGGCGTGGGAGCTATTACAGAGTCCGACGTTATGCTGGCTTCCGCTTCAAACGCCATAATTATAGGCTTTAACGTCCGTCCCGAGGCCTCCGCAAAGAGCGTAGCCGAGGATCAAAAGGTGGATATTCGTCTTTACAGAGTAATCTACAACGCCATCGACGACATAAGAGCCGCCATAAAGGGTATGCTTGACCCCGAATATGTTGAAAAGATAATAGGCCACGCAGAGGTTCGTCAGATTTTCAATGCCTCAGGCGTAGGCACCATAGCCGGAAGCTATGTAAAGGACGGAAAGATAACGAGAAATTCAAAGGTTCGTCTCTTAAGGGACAACGTTGTTGTCTATGAGGGCGAGGTTGCTACCCTCCGCCGTTATAAGGACGATGTTAAAGAGGTAGCCACAAGCTTTGAATGCGGCATACTCTTAAACAAGTTCAACGATGTTAAATTAGGCGACATTATAGAAGCCTTTGTTATGGAAGAAATTAAAAGATAAAGATAAGCAGGTGGTTTAATGAAAACAAACAACCGTATGATTCGTATAAACGATGAAATTAAAAAGGAGGTTTCCGAGCTTCTCCGCTCCGGCATAAAAGACCCCCGTTTAGGCTCTATAGTCAGCGTTTTAAAGGTTGAAACAACTCAGGATCTTAAATACTGTAAAATTTATGTAAGCGTTTTAGGTGACGAGGAAACGGTCAAAAACTCTATGACGGCCTTAAACAGTGCAAAGGGCTTTATAAGGAGCCGTCTTGCAAACAGTATAAACCTGAGGAACACTCCCGAGCTTATATTTAAATATGACGATTCCCTTGTTTACGGTATGCACATTTCAAAAATTCTCAACGCCTTAGACATACCCGAAGAAAGTGAGGATAATGAAAATGAACAGTGAAAGCTTTTCCGAAAAACTTTTTGAAGCCGTAAAGAAAGCGGAGACAATAGCCGTCAGCGCCCACATAAACGCCGACGGCGATGCCATAGGCTCATCCTTAGCTATGGCGTCGGCTCTTGAGGCCTTAGGCAAAAAGCCCGTAGTCTTCTTATATTATAAGGGCGGCAGGTTTGACTATATTCTCGACAGAAACAAGGTTTTCGCCGGGGATAAGCTTGCCCTGAGGCCGGAGGTTTTTATAGTCCTTGACTGCGGCGACATTTACAGACTTGGGGACGAGGGAAGAACCGTCTTTGATAATTCCGATGTAACCTTTAATATAGACCATCACATTTCAAATATAGGCTACGGAGATTACAACTTCGTTTTCCCCGACGCTTCCTCAACCTGTGAGCTTGTTTACGAGGTTTTGACCGGGCTGCCCGGCTTTAAGCTTACAAAGTATATTGCCGAGTGTCTCTATACCGGCATTGTAACGGATACCTATTCCTTTAAACACAGCTCCGCAGGCCGCCGCACTCTTGAGATTGCCGCAGACCTTATGGAAACAGGCATAGACTTTTCCGAAATTCAGGCGGCGGCTCTCTACCGCCACGATATGGCGGCGGCAAAAGTTTTGGCAAAGGCCATATTAAACGCTAAGCTTGAGGGAACAATAGCCTACACCACCCTTACCCTTAAGGAAATCCGCTCTGTGGGAGCAATTTTCGAACAGCTCAGCGGAATCGCGGAATACTGCCTTAACATAACAGGGGCGGAGGTTTCCGTCTTTGTCTATGAAAGAGGAGGCGGAACCGTAAAATGCAGCTTCCGTTCTATGGGCACAGACGTAAACAGGGTAGCCCTTGCCTTAGGAGGCGGCGGCCACGTAAGAGCTGCCGGCTGTACCGTTGAAAACACAACCCTTGAGGAGGTTTTGGGCAAATGCCTTAAGGGCTTAAGGGAAGAAATCGAAAGAGAAAACAAATGACAAACATAAACGGTTTTATAAATTTATATAAGGAACAGGGTTTTACCTCAAACGACGCCGCAAACATAGTAAGGGGAATTTTCAGAGGCACAAAAACAGGCCACACAGGCACTCTCGACCCTATGGCCACGGGAGTTTTGCCCATATGCTTAGGAAAAGCCACAAAATTAGCGGATTATATTCAGGCTGAGACAAAGGTCTATAAAACCGCTCTTACCTTGGGGCTTGAAACGGATACCTATGATATTTGGGGAAAGACCCTTAAAACCTGTGAGGTAAACCTAAGCCGTCAGGAAATAACCGCCGCTGTTCTTTCCTTTAAGGGAGAACAGGAGCAGCTTCCCCCTATGTATTCCGCCCTGAAAATAAAGGGCAAAAAGCTCTATGAGTTGGCAAGAGAGGGCAAAACCGTTGAAAGGAAGCCCCGAAAAATCAATATTTACGATATAAGTGATATAGAATTTGCCGACAACAGGACAGTTTCCTTTACCGTAGTTTGTTCAAAGGGAACCTATATAAGAAGCCTCTGTCACGACATAGGAGAGAAGCTTTCCGTGTGGGGAGCTATGTCCGCCTTGGAAAGAGTAAAAACAGGGGCTTTTGACGTTGAAACCTCAATAACGATAGATAAGCTCAGAGACTTAAAGGATGAAAACCGTCTTTCCGAAGCGGTTATACCCATTGAAAAAGCCCTTAAGGGCTATAAAAAATTTACAGTCTCCCCTGCGGCGGACAAGCTCTTAAACAACGGCAACAAAATAAGCCTTGAGGAAATAAAGGACGAAAAGCCTGAAAACAACTCATCTTTTCTGCTTTTTAACTCATCGGGAGAGCTTACGGGGCTTTTTAAAAGAATAAACAAGGAGCTTAAGCCCCTGTGTATGCTTAAACAGACCTCTTAAAAAGGTGATGAAAATGAAAATATTCACAACCGAAAATATATCAATTAAGAATAAAACAGCCGTCACCTTGGGAAATTTCGACGGCTTTCATATGGGTCACAGGAAATTGGTTGAGGAAATAACCTCCTCCCCCTATGAATCCGTAATTTTCACTTTCCGCCCCCACCCTGTCAGCTTTTTTAATCCCGAAAAGGGCTTTAAAACAATACTGACAGAGGAGGAAAAGCGGAAAACCGCTGAAAGCTTGGGCGCCGACTGTTATATAAGCTATCCATTTACGAGGGATTTTTCATCACTTACACCGAGGGAATTTATAGCCCTGCTCCGTGAAAAGACAAACTGCGTTCTTTTGTCCATAGGCGAAAATTATTCCTTTGGGAAAAACCGCACAGGAACCCCGGCTATACTTAAGGAAATAGGCAGGAACTTCGGCATAGAGGTAGTTATTGTTCCCAAGGTAAAATATGAGGGTATTGCGGTCAGCTCTACGAGAATAAGAGAAGCCCTCCAAAAGGGCGATATTAAAAAGGCAAACATACTCTTAAACAACAGCTACTTTATAAGCGGAACCGTAGAAAGAGGCAAAAACAGAGGCACGAAAATGGGCTTTCCCACAGCCAATTTAAGCTTTCCCCCCTCGAAGCTTCTGCCCTCCGACGGAGTATACAAGACCACGGCTCTCTGGGAGGGAAAAGTCTGCCCGGCTATTACAAACATAGGCAAAAACCCCACCTTTAACAATAAAGAAAGAACGGTTGAAACCTATATTTTAGACTATAAGGGCAACCTGTACGACAAAAATATTCAAATTTCCTTTGAGGATAAAATAAGAGACGAAATACAGTTTCCGAATAAAGAGGCTCTTATAGTCCGGATTCAGAGGGATATAGAGGCCGCAAGGAAATAATAGGGTGATAAAATGAAAATAAAAATAGAGGATAAGGGGCTGTTCTCAGCCCTCCTTGACGAAGCGGAGGAGCTTTTAAATAAGCCCATGCCCAAAGAAGCCGCCGCCGCAAAGCTGCGAGCCGAAAAAACGGCAAAGACAATAAACGCTCTTACGGAAAAGGCCGCCGAGCTTATAGACGAAAAAGCCGGGGAAGAGCCTTTTTCCCTTGACTTCTCCGTAGAGCTTCCGAGCCGCTATTATAAAACAACACAAAAGCTTGCGCTTCAGGCCGAGGAGCTTAAAAAACATTTCAAAATTGAATAAACCGACTGCAGCCTCATAGGAAATAAACTGACCCCGCTCAATCATCATAAATATAGTCGGAACTGTCGGAGAATTCAAAAATTGATGAGGATTTTTACTTGAAAAAATCGCAATTCTACTAAGGAGGGGATAAATGCGATGAGTGAAGAATTGTTACAGACAACTCCGTTTTGGATTGGAAGATATTCATATTACCGTTTGGGCAGTACAACGTTAAATCAACTTAAAAAAGCGAAAATAATAAATAAACAATCAAAAAAACTTTCCGACAAAAAACCTGATGGTCTGATTACATTATCAGGTGGAGTAGTTAAGGCGGTAATTGAATACAAAACACCCGATGAACTATCTACAAAAGCCAAGATTACCGAAGCAATTAATCAGGAGTTAGAAGTTGCAAAATTTTTGTGCAAATTATTAATTGTTACCGATGGAACGAAAACATTTTGGATAAACGCACTAAACGGAGAAGAAATTAAGAAAAACGGAAAGAACGTCCCATTTGTTTTTGATGCAGAAAGAATAGTTAGCGGGGAGATTACAGTTGAAGAAAAAATAGATTTGGAAAATCTAATTGACCAAGCAGAATATTCTTTGACAGAAAATGAAAACAATATTGTTGAACCCGAAATATTAGATCCAACCCCTTTAGCCAAAGAAGTGTGGTAAAAAATTTGGATTAATACAGGAAAAGAACCTGAAAAATGTCTTTATAACGTTGTCGAAATATTTGTATTTAAATTTTTAAGTGATATTGGTGTTCTTAAATATTATAACAATTTTAATAGTGTATATGAACGAAAAGAAAGAGCCGACGCATTCGCCGCACTAACTCACTATGCAGCAGATTGTAGGCGAACAATCAAAAACGATATGTTTCCCAAGGGAGACGATGGAACAACTATTTTCAACGGTACAATTTTTGTCAATGAAAAAGGAGAAGCAAATTTAAGCCAAGCTGTTTTATTTGCCGATGTTTTAGATTGCTTTCAAAAATATGATGAAATTCATGGCTCATTCAAATATGTTACAAAAGAATTTAAAACCAGGTTATATGAAACATTTTTACGGCAAAGTGCCGGCGTTAAAAATCTCGGACAATACTTTACTCCTCGTAATGTTGTTCAAGCTATGGTTAAAATGTCATCAGCCAATTTATTGAAAAATGGTGCCAGGATATGTGACCCGTTTTGCGGGGTAGGCGGCTTTATACTTGAAACAATTATTATGAATAAAAATATTTTTCGGGAATTTGAACCAAATAACGGAATTATTAATCCTAAAATTAAAATTATCGGTTATGATAAGGGTACAGATGAAAAAGATGATGAACGCACAATTATATTGGCAAAAGCAAATATGTTAATTTATTTTTCAGATTTGCTTGCAAAGTATCATACAAAAGAACACTTGCATTCATTTTCAAATAATGCTTTTAATAGTGTTTTTCATCTCATTAAATCCAATCTGGGTACTTTTGAAAAAATTGAAGATGAAAAATACGATTTAATTTTGACAAATCCGCCATATGTTACAAATAGCTCTGCAAACATCAAGAAATCTGCTTCGCGGTTAATGACTGAGCATAATAAACCATATTATTCCCTTAAAGGACGAGGTGTAGAAACATTAGCATTGGAATGGATTGTTAAAAATCTAAATGACAATGGTGAAGCCATTATTGTTGTTCCGGATGGGCTTTTGACTCAAAAATCTATTATTGCTTATTTGAAAAGGGAGTGCCAAATAAATGCCATTATATCTCTGCCCAAAAATACATTTTATGCGACTTCAAAAAAGACATATATAATTGCTTTTAATAAAAAGCCTTCACACATATTACAGGAATCTCCTGTATTTACATACATAGTCGGAGAAATTGGAGAAACCCGTGATACCAAGCGATTTACTAATGATATAAATGGTGAAGCAATTAGAAATGATTTAGACGAATGTGTAAAAAATTATTTGCTTTTTAAAAATGGTGTTATGGAATTTAGTTCCCCAAGAACTAAAGCGTACAATTGGTCTGATTTTTCCAAGTTCTCTACGTGGTTAGTGGATAAGAATTTAAGTGATGAAGAAAAAATTAAAATCGGTCTATTGGAGCCTGTAAATAAAGTTTCGGAAAATGAGTTTATTAAAGAGCTAAAGACTATTGGCAGCGAAATTGAGAATTTTATTAAATCGAAAACTGAGATTATAGAAAATATAAACTATGTTTCTTTACCGCTCGGTAAACTGTTTGACTTTCCCACAATCAAGGGGTTAACAGAAAAGTTTATAAGAAGCAATACCGGTAATATTCCGGTATATGGAGGACGGCAGACAGAAACACCTGTAGGTATGATAGTCGATAATTTGCCCGGGGTAAGATATTTTGAAAATTGTCTTGCATGGAACAGAGAGGGCTCTGTTGGTTATGTTTTTCTTCATAATCATAAGTTTACGACCAATGACCACCATAGACCTATGATATTAAAAAGTAAATATATCGAAAAAATTGACCTAAACTATATTCAACATACTCTGCAGCAAATAATATTGTCATCTGACGCATTTGAATGGAGTAAAACAGCGAGTAAGGAAAAAATAAAAAAAATATTAATTAACATTCCGGTTGATGCAAATGGAGAATTTGATTTAAAAATGCAGAAAAAGATATACTTAAGGCTAAAAAAATATGATACAATAAAAGAAAATTTAAGCAAAAAAATTGAAAATATTAATTCTATGCAACTTGATTTTTAATATGTATGTCTCCGATTATGGTAAAATAGATCTGCGTAAAAAGTTGTATAAGCAATAACTGATAGCCTTCGACACGGCGAAAATTACAGGTATAAACTAAATGAAATTTGTTAAAAATAACATTGGCTTTTACCTCATAACAGAAGAGTATGACAACGCTGAAAAGCAGCCGGAGCGGCCCTCGAGGCTTTTGCACTAAAACGGGCTGCGGATTATTTCTCAGAAGTTTTCCTACGGAAAACCGCCCCCAAGCGTGATTTTGTTTCTTCAACCGTGAATGCGTTTCTTCATTTTCTGTGTTTTGAAAGAAACACATTCACGGCTTTTTTCGGAAGAAACAAATTCACGCCGCCCGATGTCTTTCGGATTTTCTCTTGTATTTCTGTCATAAGCGTCGGCTGATTTCCTTTTACACACAAAACGTACAGCCCTTTTTTATCAAATATTAAATCGGAAATATCTGTCTGCGTTCCCATTGCGTCAATAGTGACAACCTTCCCTTTTATATTTATTTTTTCCAAAAGCTTGGGTATAGCTGTTATTTCATTTGATTTTTCATCCACAACCCTTTGTCCGAGGCAGAAGCCGTCCTCGTCACACCAAGCCGACACAATATGCTGAGGCTTCATATCTTTAACCTTGTTTCCACGCATAGTTTTTCCGTCAATACAAATAATCTTTTTAAGTTTCTCCCCCTCATTTGTATTCAACAGTTCATTCCATTTGTCATATAATCCCTGAATTTGAGCAGGGTGGGTCATACTCATAACCCTCTGAATTATATCGTGTGAGGGTACTCCGTTCTTTAATTCAATATATTTTCTCAGAAAATCTATATGACTCTCCGCAAAATCGGCAATTTCTACCCGGTCATCTGCCATTGCCGGCTTCGCAAACAACACTATTACTACAATATCTGTTAATTTGTGCTTAACTTAACCCTGTTGCCTTATATCTTCTGTATATTCGACATATCTTAATATGCTTTCCAAAACAAAACACCGCCTTTTTCTTTATATTTTACCATAATATCAGGCGGTGTTGTATTTCAATTATATTACATTTTAAATAAATTTTTCATGCGTTTGTCCTGATCCGTGTAAACCTCGAAACTGTCATCTGTTGTTTATTTTTTACTTTAAAAGATAAGGCTTTAAAATGATTTTATCTTTTTCAATAGGTCTGATGCCAAAATCATATAATTTTTCATATAAGTCCGGATGCATAAAACTCATCATTTCAAGTCCGTCTGTTTTTTAAGATTCGCTCAAAAAACGGAATGAAAATATTTCATTCCCGACAGATAAACCGACGCAAAAACAGTGCCTGTCTGTCCGCCCTGCTGATTCAACCGAATCATGCCAAAACCCACGAAAATCCCTTGTTTTTTAAGGAAAATTCATGGATTTTCGTAAAATCCGGTTCGATTTTGCTTTTGTTTTGTACATCCGCATTTCGCGCCCCAAGCCCCAGCCGGGGTCGGAGCCTATGAAATTTGCGAAAATGCGCAAAAGAAGCCGCACCGTTCCCATGGGCCTCCCCATAGAGATTTGACCCCGGGAGCTTGATTAGCCTTGCCTAACTCACAGGCAAAAAAAGAGCGTACAGTCTCCTGCGCGCCCAAAATTTGTGTTAAATTCTATTTTCTTGCTGCATTTGCCCTTATTAAATCCATTTTCCCTTAAATATCATTGGTTTTTAAGGGGTTGGCCGGTTGAGTAAGGTCATTTTAGCCTAACATAATGTGTTGACTTGCCGGAACCTTCCCGCGCAAGCTCTCCTGCCGCCACAAGCTTTCTTAATGCTCCTTCAATAGAACTAACGCTCAGGGACGGACAAAGTTCCCTGATATCCTGCTTTGTAAAACGTCCTATCTTATTTTGGCTTGCAATACGAACCATATCTATCGCAGGCAGCTTTTTTCAACAATCGAAAATCTGTCCTCAAAATCCCTGTATGCCGCAAGTACAATACCGAGTAAATACTTAATAAATGGTACCGGATCATCGTTTCCCTCATGCCATTCGTCTTGTGATGCACTTAGAGCGTCATAATACAGATCTTTATTCTTCGCTATCTTGGCTTCCGGAGAAATGTATTTTCCGACTTGGAATCCACTGCGATACAGCAGAAGTGTCGTCAGCACCCGGCTCATCCTGCCGTTTTCATCGTTGAACGGATGAATACACAAAAAATCGTGGATAAACACGGGGATAGCAATCAATGGCCAGTGTGTCCATCCGGATACGTTGCACTAATGTAGTTCTGAACATTCTTCGTCTGCCCCGCAATTGGATTATTCATGTGACTGTACAAAATTTTATGGAATTGAAGAATATAATTCCTTGTGATTGGAATCGCATCAAAACTCTCATGTATAATATTCAAGACATCTCGGTAACCGGCAATCTCCTGTTCATCACGATTCCTCGGTGTGGTCTTTTCTTCTGCCAACTGCTTTATTCGAGTATTTGTAGTTCTGATTCCCTCGATAGCGTTCGATGCCTCAGTACTTTGAATTTTTGCAATTTCAACGAGCTTTTCGAGTTCATCAGGGCGTTGCTTCAAATACAGTTCCTGCTTGCCTGTTTCCTTGTATATAGCAGCTATGAGTCCTAACATTTCCGAATCCCAAAGTTTCTCTTTAAGCTGCGAGTAGTTGAAATTCCTCATGCTCACACCTCTCTCCCTTAAACTATATCACGTTTTAAGGGAAAAGTCAACACATTGGCGAATATTCCCTTAATTTAGCGAATATTCCCTTAATTTAGCTCGCTTTTTATGGGAAACAGAAGCTTCTTCCCATCGTATATCTTCTATTGGTTCTAAAGAAAACTCAGTAAGCAGGCTATTCTTCAGTTCATTCAACCGATGCTTTAATTCTGCATCCTTGGAATCTATAGAAATTCCTACTTCCGTTGCGTCTACACATCCTCTAATTTTATCAAAGCCGAATCCGGGAAGCAGAAAAAGCATAGAAGATGATTTTGTGACCCATGTTGCCCCCATCTCATTCAAACAAGCGGCGCTTGCGTAATAATTATAGCTTAATGCAAATATCACATGTAAATTACAAGTCAAGAATTGCTCTTTGAGCCACTCATAAATCTTTTTCCTACCAGGAATCCCGTATCCGGGAATAGATGAGCAAATAATTGTACCGTTCGGAAACCGCAATGTTTCCAAAAGCTTTATAAGTAACTCCATATACTCCTGGTCATCCGAAGCGTGAGAAATTAGTATTTTATTTTCCATTTGGCTGTTCATTGTTGCCTGTCTATCCTCCTGATCTTCTGCAGCCTTATCAAGTGCCGCCTGTTTCTTTTCAAAATATTTCTTTCCTGTTTCGGATAGAGTAATCATTGCTCCATTTCCCCATATAGTTGTGGTCGAAATCATACCATACTACTTCAATTTTTCATAAACAAGAGGAAACAGTCTCTCTTATGTATGAGGCAAATTCACTAACGAAAAATTGACATAACTACGCTCATTGCCATCATACTGATTGAGAATTTCCTGTAACAAAACTTCCGACTCTTCATCCATCACGCGAAATCCATCAACAATATTTGCTCCGTTAACAATAGAACGAACGGTTTCCCTCCGCTGAGCCTCTCTAGCTGCTTTTTGAGTTTCCTTTGTCTGTTTTTCAATCGATTTTTCCAATGCTGATTTTGCCATCTATATTACTCCTGTGTACGATTTGGTAGAATCTAAATTGAGGAATCCTTCAACACAAAAATATCCTTGGAATAATCATTACTTCAAATACCCTTTCTCCCGCTGTGCTTCCTTAAATGCGCACACAGACAAACATTTATAACAGCGGATACATTTATCCGGATTGACCGTAGGGTACAGAAATCCCTCTTCATCCTCAACCATAGAAATTGCTTCTTTCGGACAGACAGCATAGCAGGCTGTACATCCACAGCATTCTTCTTTTCTATTATATAATTTCGGTGGCTGTCTGTCCATAACTTTCACCCTTTCACGATTTTTGCAACTCGCCTTTTCAAGTCTCTTGCTTTTTTCTTAGCTGAATTAATACACCCATATCCTCCATAGCGTTTGGCAATTATTTCAAAATTTTCTTTTTGAAAATCATTCCAGAAAGCTTCTCTATTACACGGATGTGAATGTGGAGCCTTTAAGGATGGTTGCATACTGTCTTCAATCCTAGTTGTTTTCCAAATCACTTTTTCCTTGCACTTTTCAAATAGGTTATCACCTTTATCATTATTCACCAATACCAGAGACACACCTTTATCATCATCAAACTCCGGAGCAGCCTTCTCAATACCCCAATAATCTGCAATCGTAATATCTCCAGGATGCACCACATCTTTATAAGGGCACTCGTAACATGAAGGGCGTATCACTGTGTGCCCATAGAATATCTCTTTAAATACTTCACTGCTTACCTTACTCCCATCATCCATTATCAATGTCTCGTTATGAGCTCTCCATCCAAAGTTTTCTTTATCACGAAAATCGACGGCAACTATTTTCTTACCGGCTTTTTTCTCCTGCCACTCCAAATAACTCTGCCATACATTCTTGCTCGGCACACCATGACAGACGATGTCAATACAAATCAAATTCTCGTAATCTTGCCTGAGAAAACTTCGAAGTCCGGCAACTTGGCACGAAGTTCCAGAGAAAAGGACATCTCTATCTGCGTCAAGATCACACTTAATGCTTTTATATGTGTCACTCAGTTCACTTTGAATATATTTCGAACCACGCATCAAATTGCGCGATTCAACACTATTGGCTCTTACATGGATAGCCTTGAAATCCTCAGTAAGAACACAACCATAAATAACGCCGCCAATTTCCAAAATCAGATCAGATAAGGCTGTAAAGATTCCTCCTGATCTAGAGACAGATCTTACCGCTTCATCCTTGTGCTTTACAGCGTAAACATCCGGTATTATAATCTCTTTCATCATGCTGCCCTCCCATGGGAGTCTGCAGCAAAGAAAGAAGTATTACTTTTTACCGTAAGGAATTCAACATTTGTGATATAAACACTAGCTAAACAATACCCCCCCCTAAAAAAAATTCGTTTGAGTTTATTTTTTACCTTCTTTTGTAGATTATCTTGTCCATATTTCTTCATTATAATCTCCATTCCGCCGCACACGCCGGCACAAATAGTGATG